>CAOKHR010000074.1 GCA_948468325.1 uncultured Lachnospiraceae bacterium
CCTGTCCGATCTGCCGTGCCAGCTGCTGCAGTTCGCTTCCTGTCAGCAGATTTTTTAACATATCCGGCTGGGATTTTAAAACCTGGTTTGACACTTCACGCTCCGCTGTCTGCGCTGTTTTTGCGGAAGCATCTTCCGCAAAGTCATGTTTTATTCTGCCGTCTTTTCCCTCTGCCGCATCCAAAATCTCTTCCTCAGGCAATGCATCGGAGGCTTTTGTCTGAATCACAGCGTCAGCCGTCTGCTTTTGTATTGCTGCTTCCGGCTTTTCTGAAGCTTCGGACTGCGGCACTGTCTCCGCTGCCTGTGCCTGCCCAAAATCCTTAATCAATACTTTTCCGTCTTCTCCGGCCGCTTCTTCTCCCAAAAATACTTTCATCATCTGCCCGTTAAATTCCAGCAGCTTTTCCTGACTAAGGCTGCCTCCTGAGAGTTTTTCAGGCAGCGTTTCCATCACAGATTCCAGCTGGTCTAAAATCGCATACTGGTCAGATTTGTAGTTTTCAAACTGCGCTGCCATTTCTTCTGTCACCGGAATACCCAGTTTTATCATCTGGACAATTGATGATGTGTCCATGCCTTCATTTCCCATTACAATTTTTGCCATATTCAAAAGACTTTGTTTGTCAATCGACATGGACTGTTCCATCATTGTATTAACCATTGTAATTGTCTTGCCGTTTACCTGAAGGTTTGCTGCCTCTAACGCATTCAGAAGTGTCGGATTGCTGCCGAATGCACTGGAAAAAGGACGAATTGCAATCTGAGAGCCGTTGTTTGAACGCACCTGAAAGAACATGGATTCTCCTACTTTTACGGAAACACCCGAATCCAGCCTTGCCTGAATCGTCTTTCCGTCCGGAAGCCCCAGTGTCACGACTCCGTTTTCCATGCGGTTGACACTGCCCTCAAATACATTCCCCACAGACATTTCCTGTAAGGACGATACGACTTGTTTAATTCCCTGTGTTCCGCCTGAAATTTCTGTACCGCCTGCAATGCTCCTGTTATACTGATTCAGCATATCCGTAATCTGCATATTACCTCCCCAAACCGCATAAACTGCGTTTTCATGCTCCGCTATACAAATTTTTTTATAAATGTTTTTCGATGAATCGGTGTAGGGCCATGCTCCTTTAACGCGGCAATATGAGCTGCCGTACCGTATCCCTTGTTGGATGCAAAACTGTATTCCGGCATAATTTTATCATATTCCTTCATCAGTCTGTCCCTTGTCACCTTTGCGATGATGCTTGCCGCCGCAATAGAAATACTTTTCGTGTCCCCTTTTACAATCGGAACCTGGCGAATTTCAACTTCCGGTATTGTGACTGCATCATTTAATAATATATCGGGTTTTATACTCAAATTATCAATAGCTTGCCGCATCGCTTCATACGTTGCCTGTAAAATATTAATCTCGTCAATTCTTTGCGGAGATACCATTCCGATTCCGACAGATACTGCCTGTTCCATAATCTGCGGATAAAGCTCCTCCCGCTTTTTTTCCGAAAGCTTTTTGGAATCGTTAATATATAATATATTGCAGTCCCGGGGTAAAATGACTGCCCCTGCCACGACAGGACCGGCCAAAGGCCCTCTTCCCACTTCATCAATTCCGCAGACAGACCCATATGCTGCATATTCTCCGTCAAAAGCTTTCATCTGCTGTGTACGTTCTTTTTCTGCTTCCATCCTGCTTTTCTTATCTTTTGCCATCAAATCTCCTGTTCTTACGGCATTTCAATTGTAAATCTGCCGATTTTTCCGCTTCTGAATTCATCAATCACAAGCGCTGCCGCTTTGCTGTAATCTAATTCATTTCCTTTTTTGAGGCAGTTTCGGTTTCTGGCAATTTCTATCAGAACATCTGCCGCTTTCTTCTCTTTTGTGCCGTATCTTTCCTCAACTGCCCCCGGATAATCCCTCAAAAGAATTTCTAAAAGCGATACTGCCAGCTCATCTGTATTTAAGAGCTCATCTTTTATCGAACCAACGAGGGCAAGACGAAGTCCCACCATCTGATCTTCAAACTTCGGCCATAAAATTCCAGGCGTATCCAGAAGTTCCACGCTTTTATTCAAGCGAATCCACTGTTTTCCCTTTGTAACTCCCGGTTTGTTTCCTGTTTTGGCAGAAGCTTTCCCTGCATAAGTATTAATAAATGTAGATTTTCCTACATTTGGAATCCCGACCACCATTGCCCGTACCGGACGGTTTTTAATCCCTCTTCTGCGGTCACGCTCGATTTTCTCTTTACATGCTTCCATAATTGCATTTTGAATGAGCTTCATTCCGCTTTTGCCTCTGGCATCTATGCACACGGTAAAACAGCCTTTCTGTTTAAAATAGGCGCTCCAGATTTCTGTTTTTTTCGCATCCGCCAAATCCGCTTTATTCATTAAAATCAAACGCGCTTTATTTTTTCCCAACTCATCTATATCTGGATTTCTGCTGGAAATCGGAATTCTCGCATCTACCAGTTCAATAATTATATCAATCAATTTTATATCTTCCTGCATCTGACGTTTTGCTTTTGTCATATGCCCCGGATACCACTGAAACTGCATAACAAATCTCCTGTTCTGATCAATCCAAAAAGCCCATATCTTTATATGGCGATACAATAAACCAGGCTTTCCCTATAATATACTCTTTTTTTACATTACCGATATTTGCATACCTGCTGTCTTCACTGTTATTGCGGTTATCTCCCAATACAAAATATTCATCCTCAGCCAACACAATTTCTTCGGCTGCAATCCCTGCATCCAAAATTGCCGCCGTCTCTGTTTTCTCCTCAAACAGCTGTCCGTTGACATAAACAGCTCCGTCTCTGATCTGCACCTTATCCCCCGGTACTCCTATAACACGCTTTACATAATAGTGAGATTTTTCATTTCCGTTGGGAAGAAAAACTACAACATCGTTTGGCTTTGGGTCTGCAATCGAATAAAGGAAACGGTTCACCAGTATCTCCTGCCGGTTTTCTAACGTTGGCGACATAGACTGCCCGACTACGCTTGTACGCAAACCGATATAATAGACGAAAACAAATGCGATTACAAGAATAATCACAATCTCGGCTATCCATGAAATGACTTCTTTTACAATCGGTATATTTACTTTCTTTTTTTCCCGCCCGAAATGCAGTCCGTTTTTTCTTCTCATACTCTTTCTCCTGTGCATAAAGAGATTTCTTTCTATTGTACAAAAACGTACAAAACAGCCGTATCCGTCTGGAATTCTCCGAAACAGGATACGGCTGTTATCTCTATCTTACTAATTCTTTTACTTTTGCAGACTTTCCAACGCGTCCTCTTAAGTAGTTCAGTTTCGCTCTTCTTACTTTACCATAACGAACAATCTCTACTTTTTCAACATTTGGCGAATGAAGCGGCCATGTTTTCTCTACGCCGACACCGCTTGAAAACTTACGAACTGTAAAAGTCTCTCGATTGCTTCCGCCCTGTCTCTTTAATACAATGCCTTCAAATACCTGTATTCTTTCACGGTTGCCTTCTTTAATCTTACCGTAAACCCGAACAGTATCGCCTACATGAAACTCAGGCACTTCAGATTTGAGCTGTTCTGCTTCAATGTTCTTGATAATTTCACTTGCGTTCATTTTAATTCCTCCTGTTTTATTCGATGTTCTTAATACAATTTTGTAACAGAGGACCATCACATAGTTTACACAACTATCGAATTATAGCACAAATTTTTTTTTGATGCAAGTGCTTATTCCACTTTTGTTGTCAGAAGAGCTGCTATTTCTTCATAGGTAGAATCTTTCGGCACATCGTATATACCGGGCAAAATTGAATTATCATAATCTTTCTCGATCAAAAACTCATTGAACGCCTTTGCGTCATCAATTAAACCTTCTGCCTCCAGTTTCCGGCAGACATCATCTGAAAATTCTCCGCCTCCGATTTCAATACGAATTTTTTCCTTCATATCTTTCTTTGCCTGCTCTTCCTTTTTTTCTGTCTCTTCTTCTTTTTCAGACACAGGTTCTTCTGTCCCGGCAGGTTCTTTTGTTTCTTTTTCCGTATCTTCTTTTTTCTGCGGAAGCTGCTCTTTCGGTGCGGAGCTTGTCTGCGTATCCTCTTCCAGCGATGCAACTGTTTTGGATTCCATATCATTTTCCCGTACACCCGGCTGTTTTTCATCGTTTTTATGAATTGCAATTAAGACCATGAAAATAATTGTCGTAACAACAATACCAATCCCAATTCCTCTCAGATAATATTTAAACTTCACTTCTTCCTCTTCCCCTCATATAATCCGATTACTAACTGAACTTCACCAAGTCCAAGCGCCAGTTCCCTTGCAATATCAATTGCTGACTTTCCTTCTTTGTGCAAAGCTAAAATTGCAGCATTATGATTGGACTCATCCAAATCACCGTCTTCTTCTCTGGGCAGGATAATCTCCTCCGCATTTTCTGCCTGCATCACAGCCGTCTCATCTCTTACCGGCGTAAATGTGTCTTTTATTTCCTCCGGCATTACTGGCTTCGAAAGATGATTTGTAATTTCATCGTTCTTTCTCTGCAGCTCGCCCGCCAGTCCCTGCAGTTTTGCCGAAAAATCTGTTAATTCAGCATGTTTATCATTTAACATACTATAAAGGAACATAATTTCATTGTGTGTCTTATTCATAGACTCCACAATCGTATCTGAATATTCACTAATGGCCATAATTTTCTCATTGCATTCTTTTTCCATGGAACGCTCAGATTTTTCCAGTGCTTCTTCTGCCTTTTCCTCCACACGCCCCTCGATTTCAGCCGTCACTTTTGAAAGTTCCCGTTCCATAACTTTCTGAATCTCTTCGTTGCTCAATTCCCCAATTTTATTTAACTCACCGGGTCCCAACTTTTCTGTAATAAAGAAACTGGCAATATAAAACACAACCCCTGCTGCCAGTAACAGTATTTCTGCTCCTACCATCTCTGCTCCCCTCTATATTTTCATATCAAAACCGCCGCTTCCCTGTCCGAAAACAACCCTGTCCTTTTCCTTTTCATTCTGTTTCTTTTTCTTCTTCTGCTGCCCTTTGTATTCGTTGCTGCCTTTTTCCCTGGCATCGTATTTTTTCATATGCTGCTCTGTATCATCAGCATGGTTGACCTGTTTTAACTGACGCTCTTCATGCGTCCTCATTGTCGTCTGGATATTGTGCTGCTCCACAAGCGGTTTATTATCTTCCTGCTGCTTAATTGTTCCAAAATCCTGCGACCTTGGTATAACTCCGTTTAATGTTAGCGGTCCGACTGACATTTCATCACCTCACAAAACTATAAGTTCGTAACTTTGATTTCTCCTTTTTCCTTGATAAACCGGCAGTACTGCCTCTCTTTTTTTATCGCCATGGAAAGTTCGGAAATCTTAATTACTACTCCTGGATATATGACATCATGCACTTCAACTTTTGCTCTTTCAGCTTCAATAAATTCCATGCGCAGACGGTTAATTTCTTCATTCAGCGGTGCAAACTGCTTTTGCAGCGTCTTTAAAGCAATAACCTGTGCTTTCATAAAATGCACCTTTTCCGGAGGAAGCGTAATCCCTTCTTTTAGCTTTTCACTGTAAGTCATCAGGATTGGACGAATCTTTTCGATTTTCTTTCCTACATCTTTTGCTTCCTGCTGGAGCTGCGTGTAGCGCTCTAATTTTTCCGGCTCAATGCCCACTTCAATATATGTTGCAATTCCCATTGAAGAACCAATGACACGCGCTGACACTTTGTTGCTCACTCTGATTTTACCGCCGCGGACCAAACCCTTTCCTCCGCTTACAATTACTTCGGAACTGGCAGAAACATTGCTCTGGATAATGGATTCTGTCTCTACGTAACCGCCGCATTTTACAACTGCGCCTTCAATAAATTTAATTACAACGTTGCCTTTTGCAGAAAGGAGTCCCTTACCCATACCATGGATGCCTCTTTTTACGATAATCTGGCCGCCTGCATAAAGCTGCGCTCCCTCTACAACACCTTCTACGATAATATCCCCGTTTGCATGGACAATAAAACCGCTTTTCACATTTCCTTTTATATAAACATTCCCCGGATAATTAATATCCCCGATCGAATTGTCTACATCTGCCGGAACTTCATAAACGCCGGATACAAAAACTTTTCCCTGTACCAGCGACACATGCCCTGTCACTTCGGAATATAACTCTGTTCCGCTCTCTGACAAACGGATATTATTTGCATAGGACAGCTTTAAATTATGCACGTCTTTCGGTTTTAATACACCTCCAAGCACGTCTTTTCCAGGCTCTCCCGGCACTGCCGGAATCAGCCTTGCAATTAACTGCCCCTGCTCCACTTTACTGATAATATTCAGATCATGGTAATTTACGGAACCGTCATCGTTATGTTTTGGCTTTAAACTCTTATGTGTAGAAAAAAAATATTCGATTTTGGCATCTTTCCCCAGTGTCGGCGGCGTTCCTTTTCCGATCAGATATTCCGTACAATACTCTCTGTCATGCAAAAGACGGGCAATCATGTTCTCGTCAATTCCATAAACAATCTTTTGATGTGTCAGCTCATCATCTATATCTTCTCTCGTAATCGTCCGTCCGCCTTCGGATGCCGGATAAAATCTGCATCGAACCAGCATATTGTCTAACGATAAAGCAATATCAACCGTTTCATGAATCACTGCCGAAATGCTTTTTCCGATGTATATTTTTTCCGGATCAGTAATTATAACCGCACGATTCAGTTCCCTCATATCATAGTTGAAATATCCCTGATGAGAGAGATAGGAAATAACCTCTTTGATGTCAAGCTCTTTTCCTCCTTCCATGGCCGGAAAGAATTCCAGATAAAAATCTCCGTTTTCTATTACTGGCTTAAAGTAGCTGTTTCTATTTTCCATAGTACCCCCGTCAATCTACTAAAATATCCATATAACTGCCCATTTTCTTACGCATCTTAAGCAATGCCTTTGTATGAAGCTGTGAAATTCTTGATTCAGTCACCTCAAGAACCTTGCTGATTTCCTTCAGCGTCAGTTCTTCATAGTAATAAAGTTCGATTACTTTTCTTTCTTTTTCAGTGAGCAGTTCTAATGTATCTTTCAGAACTTTTTTCAGCTCATCTTCCTGAACCTGTTCTTCCGGCTGTATAAAATGCGAATTACCCCGCGCATCCATAACCGGCTCACTGCCCTGCTCCACATATTCATTCAAAGATACGATATTTGTAATTTTAAGCTGTGACTGCCAGACGGACAGCTCTTCTTCTGTAATTCCTATTTCCAGTGCAATTTCTTCTTCACTGGCATTTTTTCCGGTCCGCATCTCAATCTGCTTAATTGCTTCATCTAACTTCTTCTGCTTTTGTCTGACCGTCCTGGGAATCCAGTCCATCTTGCGAATCTGATCTAAAATAGAACCGCGAATCCGAAGACTTGCATATGTTTCAAACTTTACATCTTTCTGAGAATCATATTTATCTATGGCATCAATGAGCCCGAATATGCCATAACCTACCAAATCATCATATTCCACATTATACCCGAGATACATGCTAAGCCTTCCCGCCACGACTTTGACCAATGGCGCATACTCTAAAATAATCTTTTCACGTATTTCCGGTGAGGGATTTTTCTGATAAGCTTCCCATAATTTTTCTTTGTCCGTAGTCTTCATTCCAAGCCCCCGTTGCCAATCTGATTATTTGCTGATTTCATCAGTGCCTTCTGTATTCTCTTCGCTGTCCGTATCCTTTTCCTCTGATTCTTCTGACAGGTTTTCCTCTCCGGATGTATCTTTCCCGTCAGCCATTTCCTTAAAATTCATATGAATAATAACACGAATCACTGTGCCAATTGCAAAAAAGACAACGCATACAATGATAAACCTCTTTGCAAAAACCACGGTATCCACATGCTGTACAAATGACATAATACATGTCACAAATCCGGCAATCAACGCTAAGACTGCAGGTATTGATTTTGTATTCATCTCTTTTCCTCCACTATCGGCAAATTTATATTTTTTTCAGCGGCCTGCCGATAGCTTTAATATAAAAGTCTCCTGTCTCACAATGTAACTCTACAGTACGGCCATAATTTAATCCTGTATCTTCTGCTGCCAGCCGGATTCGAAGTTCCCGCAATTTTGCTTTTGCAGCAAGCGCATTTCGTTCTCCTATATTACCGACATTTGAACCGCCGCTGACCTGGAACATCTTTGCTCCCCCGGCAATCTTTGCAACCAGACGGTTACGGTTTGCCCCTGCCCCAAGCACCCGGCGCAGCAGTTCTTCTATTCCCGTATCTGCAAATTTTGCAATGTTGCTGTTATTTCTCATTTGTGTACTATCCGGCAGCATATAATGCACCAATCCTCCCACTTTTGTTACCGGGTCATAAAAAGTCAGACCTATGCAGGAACCAAGACCGATCGTAGTGATAATATCAGGAGACTTGCATATATTCAAATCTGCCATTCCAACTTTTATAACTTTGCTCATTTGTCCGCTCCTTATACAGAAAGACCAAGCGCTGTTAATATCTTATCATATGAGTCCTGCTCTGGCATCAGGATAAAATATCCATTTATCATCACATCATCCCCAAATTCAGTCTCAATAAAAAGCGCATTGTCCCCAAACTGTCCAAACTGAATTGCCGGAACACTTAAAATAGAGGCTGCCATATCTACGGCAATATATGGGATGGACGGCGTAATTACTAAATTTGTCATAGCCGATAATGCTGAAAGGTAGGACGCCGCTATAATATTGCCTATCTCCTTTAAGGCAGATAAATCCATCTCATCAAATTCCTTTTGAAAACCGGATTCCCTCCCCATTAGCTTATTTACCAAAAACTGGGCAGAATCCATTTTCAGCAAAAACATCATACTGCCTTCAATATCCGTTTGAACTTCCAAAAAAATGCCAACAATAATTTCGTCTTCCGCGCAAATTGCAGAACCCAGTTTAGAGGCTTCCAATAGAGCCACCTTAGGTACATTCATGTCCAGACGCAGCCCCAGCATCGAAGAAACTGCCGTTGTCGCATTTCCGGCTCCAATGTTGCCGATCTCTTTTAAGACGTCTACATAGGTATCGTTGACTTCTTCCAACGTAAATTTGCCCATCTCATCCTCCACTATAATTATATTCAGATATTTTCCGATTCGTCAACTACTGCATGTATATCAAACAGAGAAATTAATTCATCCCCATGTTTGCCTATCCCGCTGATAAATGTGCTTTTATCATTCTTATCTGCTTTTGACTGCCGTTCAATATCTCCTGTTCCCAATTCTACAATTTCTTTTACTTCATCTACGATAATTCCTATTGTGCCTAATTCTTCAATCTTTAAAATAATGATTCTGGACGCATCCGAAAACTCATCGTCTTCTAACTGCATTTTCAGACGGATGCTCATCACTGCCACAATCTCACCGCGCAGATTAATAATCCCTTTAAAATAGGTTTGTGCCTTTGGAACTCTGGTAATGTTCTGCATACGGACGATATTATCTACATAATTGATGTCAAATCCGTACTGCTCACTTCCAATTTTTACAACAATATATTGTTTCGTATTTTTTTCAGAAACCAGAACTTCATTTTCCATGTCTGACACCAGA
>CAOKHR010000075.1 GCA_948468325.1 uncultured Lachnospiraceae bacterium
CAGAGTTTCGCCCCTTCTTTTGCAAGACGGTCAAACAGGCTTCCTCCCGTCTCATCTTCTGCAAGCACAACTTCTGCTTTTTCAATCATATCTCCCGTATCAAGACCTGCATCCATACGCATTGTCGTAACACCGGAAACTTTCTCTCCATTGATGACTGCCCACTGAATCGGGGCCGCCCCTCTGTACTTCGGAAGAAGCGAAGCATGCACATTTACACAGCCGTATTTCGGCATCTCCAGAATCTCTTTCGGCAGAATCTGTCCGAACGCCGCTACAATAATAATATCCGGCATATAATTTCTAAGATATTCTATATTTTCCGCATTCCGCACCCGTTTTGGCTGAAAAACTTCGATTCCGTGTGAAAGGGCACATTCTTTTACCGGCGGCGGAAGCATGGCTTTTCCCCTTCCCTTCGGCTTATCCTGCTGCGTGACGACAAGCACGACTTCATGTCCGGCAGAAATAATCTCTTCCAGCGTACCGACTGCAAAATCCGGCGTTCCCATAAATATTACACGCACTGGCTAATCCTCCTCCTCTGCGGCTTCATAAATATCCCCTTCTACAAACTCGGTGTACATATGTCCGTCCAGATGGTCAACTTCATGGCAGATTGCCCTTGCCAAAAGCTCGGTTCCCTCAATTTCAAATTCTTCCATATTTTCGTCATATGCCCTGGCCACCACATGATTGGGCCTTGTCACCTGTCCTGCTTTTCCGGGAAAACTTAAACATGCTTCTCCTCCGACCTGTACGCCGTCAGAAGCGATGATGCGCGGATTAATCATAACAATCGGGCCGTCCCCAATATCAATTGTAACAATTCTCCTTAGAATTCCCACCTGAGGCGCCGCAAGTCCCACACCCTGTGCCTCATACATTGTTTCAAGCATATCCTCAATCAATGCCCGAATTTTCGGAGTAACCTCCTTTACCTCTCTGCATACCTTATTCAATACCGGATCCCCCAGCAGTCTAATTGTTCGAAGCGCCATATTTACCTCCTGTTATTTTTATATTCCGTTTATCGGATTAAAATCAAATGATATATTTACCTGATTCAAATCAGTTCTGCCTTTTAAAAACAGTTCGATTCTGTCTTTTAGCTGCACAAGCTGCGCATAATCCTGATGTTTAAAATAAATGACTCTGCGGTAAATGTCTTTTACTTTTCCGATTGCCGCGCTCGCCGGCCCGATTATTTTAAGGCCGTCAATCTCTGCTTTTGCAGTCAGCGCCGCAAAATAAGCTGCCGCATACGCCGCCTCCTTCTCTTTTTCCGCCGTAAACAGCATAAGCAGCATATTGGAAACAGGCGGATAAGAAACCAGTTTCCGCATGGCTATTTCTGCCTGATAAAATGCGCCGTAGTCCTGTTTTTTCGCAGTAACAATACTGTAATGTCCGGGATTATATGTCTGTATTACTACTTCTCCTGGTTCTTCTCCCCTTCCGGCTCTTCCGGCCGCCTGTGTCAGAAGCTGAAACGTCCGCTCCGCGGCACGGTAATCTCCTGCATTCATCGACATATCCGCAGCAAGAATTCCAACCAGCGTAACATTAGGAAAATCGTGTCCCTTTACAATCATCTGCGTGCCAATCAGAATATCTGCCTCATGACCTGCGAATGCAGACAAAATATGTTCATAGCCGTCTTTGCTCCTTGTTGTATCAAAATCCATACGCAGCACTCTGGCTTCCGGAAAAAGCTTTGCGACTACGCTTTCAATCATCTGCGTACCTGCTTTAAATCCGCCGATATATTTGGAAGCACACTCCGGACAGACAGAAGGCTTAGCTTCCTCATATCCGCAGTAATGGCAGATTAATTTTTCTTTTCCTGACTCTTTGTGCAGACTAAGCGACACATCGCAGTGCGGACATTTTATTACATGTCCGCAGGCACGGCAGGATACAAAACCGGAAAATCCTCTCCTGTTTAAAAACAGCATAATCTGCTGCTTTTTTGCCAGCCGGTCTGCAATCAACCTCTGCAGCTTTACACTCAAAATGGAACGGTTGCCTTTTTTTAATTCTTCTCTCAAATCTACAATATCACAGAGCGGAAGCGGTTTTTCCGCTACCCGTCTGTTTAACTCAATCAGCTCGTATCTGCCGTTTAAAGCATGATAATAACTGTCTACGGAAGGCGTTGCCGAACCAAGCATTACAGAAGCATCCGCCATTCTTGCCCGCTCGATTGCCGTCTCTCTGGCATGGTATCTGGGCAGCGACTCGCTTTTGTAGCTGCCCTCATGCTCCTCATCTATAATAATCAGCCCCAAATGAAGAAAAGGCGTAAACAACGCAGATCTGGGCCCGATCATAATGTCAATTTCTCCGTTTTTTGCCCGCAGAAACTGATCGTAGCGTTCCCCCTGGGACAATCTGGAATTTATAATTGAAACGCGATCCCCGAACCGCGCGTAAAACCGCATCACTGTCTGATACGTAAGTGCAATTTCAGGTATCAGTACGATTGCCTGTCTGCCCTTTTTCTGCACGTCGGCAATCAGCTCCATGTAGACTTCCGTCTTGCCGCTCCCTGTAACGCCATGCAGAAGATACGTCTTCTGCACACCTTTTTGCATATTGGAAAGCACAGTGTCCACGGCTTTCCTCTGCATATCATTTAATTTCACCTGATATTCGCTTTTCCGTAAATGTCCGGCAGGATTTCTGTATTTCCTCTCTTTTGTAATTTCTAAAATCTGCTTTTCTTCCAGAGCACGTATGACAGCAGGAGAAACGTTAAGCTTCTGCGTCACAATCTCATAAGAAATCTCCGGATGCGCCAAAAGCTCTTCCAACAGCCTTGCCCTTGCAGTATAATGCTTCTTTTGAAATAATAAAAGCTGCTCTTTCGCCTCTTCTTTTTCCATACAAAGACATACCATGCGCTTTTCTTTTGCTTTTACTTTCTGCTTTACGGGAATTACGGTTTTTAACGCCTGATTCATAGTCGCACCGTAATTTTTACGCATCCATGCCGCAAGGGAAATTAACTGTGACTCAATTGCCACACTGTCTTCTGCTACGGAATCCAGATCCTTAATCTTATCTTCATCAAACTCTGCCTGCCCTTTGACCTCTACTACAAATCCCCTCCGGAGACTGTTTCCTCTTCCAAACGGAACATTCACCAAAACACCGGGGTAAATTTTTCCCGCTAAATGTGCTGGAATCCTGTACTGAAAGGTATGGTCTAACTTTTCATGGGATATATCTATAATTATATCGGCATATTCTGCCATCTCGCCACCACCGCTAATTTTCCGCCTTAAGTTCCTCTAAAATCTCTGCAATCAGCACCCGTTCATCCATCGGATATTTTCTGCCTTTGATTTCCTGATAATCTTCATGTCCTTTTCCTGCCAGAACAATGACATCCTTTGGTTTCCCATGCACAATTGCATAACGGATTGCTTCTTTTCTGTCTATGATTTCGACATATTCGCCTTTTGTCTTCCCAATTCCTGTTTTTATATCGTCAATAATTGCCTGCGGCTCTTCAAATCTGGGATTATCCGACGTAATAATGGTAAGATCCGCCATCTCTCCGGAAACTTCTCCCATTTCAAAACGCCTTGCCTTTGCCCGGTTGCCGCCGCAGCCGAACAGACATACCAGCCGTCCCGGCTCATATTCTCTCAATGTGGAAAGCAGGCTTTTTAAACTCATCGCATTGTGGGCATAGTCAATCATCAGCGTAAACTCATCCGATACCGGAATCATTTCAATGCGTCCTTTTGTCTTTGCTGTCTTTAACGCTTTTTTCATAATTTCTTCATCTACATGAAAATGACGGCAGACCGCAATTGCCGCCAGAGAATTGTACACACTGAATTTGCCGGGAACGTCTATCTCCACGTCAAAATCCAGTCTGCCGGATATATGATAAGAAACTCCCAGATAACCAGGTTTATGCACAAGCATCATATCCGAAGCACGTAAATCCGCTGTCTGTGAAAAACCAAACGTCTCCACTTCGCAGGTATGATTTTTTAATATATCTTCATAATGTGCATCATCTGCATTCAAAATTCCAAGCCGGCACTGCCGGAATAAGAGGCTTTTGCAGGCCATATATTCTTCAAAAGACGCGTGTTCGTTCGGCCCGATATGATCGGGTTCAATATTGGTAAAAATTCCGATTTCAAACAAAAATCCGGCTGTTCTGTGCATCATAAGTCCCTGTGAGGAAACTTCCATTACGCAGCAGTCACAGCCAATATCTAACATTTTTCGAAAATACTTCTGTACCAGATAGGATTCCGGCGTCGTATTTGCCGACGGAATCACTTCTTCTCCAATAATTGTCTCTATTGTACCAATCAGACCTGCTTTATATCCGGCGCCCTCCAATATGGATTTGACCATGTAAGTTGTCGTCGTCTTGCCTTTTGTTCCGGTAATTCCGATGATTTTAAGCTTCTCTGCCGGATAGTCAAAATAGGCCGCCGACAATAAGGCCAGCGCATATCTGGTGTCCTCTACCTTGATTACAACCGTATCCGAAGGAACGGAAACTTCCTCTGATACAACAAGAGCTGCCGCTCCCATTTCTGCCGCTTCTGCCGCAAACTTATGTCCGTCTGCCACAGCTCCTTTGATGCACACAAACAAACAGTCTTTTGTCACTTTTCTGGAATCATAAACCAGATCCGTAATGCTTCTGTTCAAATCTCCCTGCGCGCATGTATAATCCATACGCGTTAGCAATTGCTGTAATGTCTTCATTCTATCCCTCTTTCCTCCGGCAAAACTGCACCTGCATTATTATATGACAGAATCCCAGATTTTACAAGTGGGTGTGTTTCTGTTCAGCTTTGAAAAGGTAACCAAAAACCCTTTGACCTGACAAAAAAAATAGAACATCAACTTTTGACATTCTATTTTTCTTCTTTTCATTTTTTAAATCACATCAATATCTTTTATATATCCCCACGGTTACCGGCATCCACAACATAGACAATCCTTTATTCTTTGTCCCTTTTAATTCTCTAATATCGTTTTCATCTGGCAGCTGATAAATGGCTTTTAATACTCTTTCCTTTTCAGCTTTTGGCAGCTTTACAATAAATTTTTCGGCTAATTTTTTAATGACTACTGTATATTTCATAATTCTATGCCTTCCCTTGCTGCTAATTCTTCAAGTGTGATACTTTCATCCTTTTCAGGATCGGGATTGTTTAAGTAGTCTTCATACAATTTTTGACAATATAAATCGTCCTCTATATCATCATCAAATTGCATTCCTTTAAGAAATAACAGCAGACTCCCCATTTTATATTCAGGAAGCTGATCAATAATCTGTTTCGCTTGTTCTCTCTCACTCATACAAATGCCCTCTTTCCTATTAATACTTATATTACATGCAAAATCTATATACCTTTCAAGCCTGACTAAAAGGCGGTTATGTCATCCCCTGGTGTACTGTACCGTTAACATTTGTCAAAACCACGCAGGGTATTTGTTCATCTGCAAGGCGAATTTTCGACGGCGCAGCGGTGGCTGCGGCTAGAAAATTCAACGAAGCAGATGGACAAATAAACAAGTGGGTTTGGCTAATTGTCAGTGGTACAGTACACTAGCGAAGACTGTTTTCTGCAACGTCCGGAAGCAGCTCATAAACAGAACAGCCAATCTGTTTTTCAAACATCTCTTTAATTTCCAAAATCTTTTTCCACCTGTCTATTGTCGCCGGATGAACGCCGTATCGTATTGTCACGTCTACAAATCTTTTTTCCAAAAGACAGAAGCCCGTAGGCATAGCCAGTGAGTCACACAGCTGCACCAGACGGTCATAATCATCATAGACCGCATTTGCGACAAATTCTTTCATAAACAGATAATCCTCCTCACTGACATCAAACGTTCCGATGGAAGTATCAATATCCTGTATCATAAAGGCATGAGAAATACATATCTGCGCCGCTTTTTCCCATCCGCGTTCCATGCAGTAACGATAACCGTCTATCAGATGTTTTTCTGAACTTATTCCGGCATAGCGCCCAATATCGTGTAACAAACCGTAGATATATGCCTGCTCTGCGGAGATATTTTTACAGCGCAAGGCTATATTCTTACATGCCTCCGCTACATATCGGGAATGGTTTGTCCATGCTCCCGGATTCGATTTTGAAGCTTCTTTTAGCGCCTCTTCTGCTATCTGTCTGTTCAATTCCATTTCTGCCTGACTCCTTTTAAAATTAATATTTTATCCTTTGCCGTATGTCTGTTCTTTCATTGTCATTATAATAAAGTTTTTTGCAATAAATATCCTGTTTCTGCCCTTATATATCACAATTCTGCCATTTCTCAAAAATGCCGGTGTTTATTGCCATAAAATGAATTTTTTCTCTGATTATGGGAAATCCTATCTTATTATATTACACAAATATGGAGTGATTGCAATGAAAATTATGCTTAATCAGGTTTTAGAAAAGAAAGGAGTCTCCCAGAATCAGCTGGCAAAAGACACCGGAATTTCTGTTGAAGCGATTCGAAATTTTAAAAATAATAAAACTACCCGAATCAGTTTTGATGTGCTGGAAAAGATTTGTAATTATCTGGACTGCAGCGTTTGCGACGTGCTCTGTCCGGAGAAGAGTGAATGATCTTAGGTTTTAACGATTAGGAAAGCCAGTCCTAAGTTTTGGACTGGCTTTGGTTTGTTAAGGGTTATTCTTTTATTTTATCAAGTTCTGTGAGACTAATGCCGGATGCAGTAAGTATTACTTTTAGCTCAATATATCTGTCTTTCATTTCTTTATATACTGCTGATTCTTTATTTTCAACTAACAGCATATACTTTTGTAATCTTGCAAACTCTTCAACATTCTTTTGCATCATTTCTTTTTCAGTCATATTATCACTATCCTTATAATGATTAAGAAGGCCAGTCTAAGATTTGAGACTGGCTTTGTTGTCGTTACTCTTTGATTTCATCAATATCCGTAAGATTCACGCCGGAAACATTTAACAATGCTTTTATTGTCAGATACTCTTTTTTCAACTTTGCGTATGTCTCTGTAGCATTTTCTTTTTTTGCTAAAAACATATACTCCTGAATCTTTTTGAAATCATCAAGAGCCTGCTTTATTAGCTCAATACCACTTGGCATAAAACCACCCGCTTTCTAAAAAACTGCTGTTGTTTTGTATCTGCAACTATTATAGCAATTTATATCGAAAGTGTAAATCCTTTATTAAATTTTGATACAGATTTGAATTAAAATGAAAGCACCTCTCCGCAGGGCAGAAAAAGACCGGATAGGCTATTAAGGTCATATCATCCTGTAATCCAATTTTTCTCATTTTCAAAAAAGATTTCTCAAAAAGGTCTTCTCAAAAACGGTCAACCGGTTATAATTAAAATTGACCGCAGTGGTCAGCAAGGAGAATTCCATGAACGAAAAATTTTATTCCCTCCCCGAAACAAAACAGCAGGCAATTATAAATGCAGGCTTTCGGGTATTTTCACAAAATTCCTATAAAAAAGCCCCTATGCGGGAAATTGCCGATTATGCAGGCATCAGCAAATCTCTGCTTTTCCACTATTTTTACAACAAAAAAGAGCTGTATCTGTTCCTGTGGGATTATGCCGCCAGCCTGACCATGCAGTATCTGACAAAGTACCAATGCTATGAGCCGGACGATCTGTTTGAAATGATGGAGCGGGGCATGAAAGCAAAATTTAAAATTATGGAAAAATATCCCTCGCTGGCTTCTTTTGCCATAAAAGCTTTTTATGAAAAAGACATGCAGATTGCCAAAGCGATACAGCAAAGCTACCAAAAATATTTTTCCTTTAAGGCCCAAAATGCCCTCGCAAAACTAAATCCGGATGATTTCATAAAAGGCCTCGACCTTCAGATGATGTACCGGGAAATGTATCTGGCATCCGAAGGCTATCTCTGGGAAATTATTCAGCGGGGCGATACGATTGATTCCGGGACTCTGGAAAAAGATTTTCAGCAGATGCTCTCTTTCTGGAAAAGCATTTATCTTAGAAAGGAACCTTAAGACTATGTATGCAATACAGACTTTTTCTTTAACGAAATATTACATCTCAAAAGGACTTTGGGGACGCAGCAAAAAAACCAGAGGCATATCAGATTTAAATCTGGCTGTCTGCGAGGGAGATTTTTTTGGATTTATCGGTCCGAACGGCGCGGGCAAAAGCACAACGATACGCACCCTCCTGGGACTGATTTCCCCTACCAGAGGAATGGCCGAAATTTTGGGCAGAGATATTGTAAAAGAGAAAAATAAAATTCTTTCTGACGTCGGCTATATGCCCTCGGAGGCTTTCTTTTACCGCAATCAGAAAGTAAAAGACATTCTGAAGCTTTCTGCCGATTTCAGACACAAGGACTGCTCCGCAGAGGCAGACCGCCTGTGCGAAAGGCTCTCGCTTGATACCGAAAAGAAAATTTCCGAGCTTTCCCTGGGCAACCGCAAAAAAGTATCTATTGTCTGCGCCCTGCAGCATATGCCGGGGCTCTGCATCTTAGACGAGCCTACCAGCGGACTTGACCCGCTGATGCAGCGGGAATTTTATGCCATTTTGGAAGAAAGAAATCAGCAGGGAACGACGATATTTCTCTCCTCCCATGTGCTGTCCGAAGTACAGCGGCACTGCAGACACGCCGCCATTATCCGCGAAGGAAAGCTTCTGGTTTCCGACAGCGTAGAACATCTGGGACATACTCAGGCAAAACGGGTAGCTGTCCGCGGAATCGCGCATCCGCCCGCCCTTTCGCAAATCAAGGACGTCAAAAAAAGCGGCGATACGCTCCGCTTTTTATACAGCGGCGATACGTCTGTTCTTTTGCGCTCACTCGCTGAGCTTCCGCTGACAGATATTTCTATTACCGAACCGGATTTGGAAGAAATTTTTCTTCATTACTATACAAAGGAGGATGCATAAGATGACATTACTAAAACATGAACTTTCCCAGGGAAAACAGATGCTTTTAATCTGGACGGCAGTCATTGCCGGTATGCTTGGCCTCTGCATTTTTATTTATCCCGAAATGAAAGAGCAGATGAATGACATCAGCGGCATGTTTTCCAATCTGGGAAGCTTTTCTTCGGCATTCGGCATGGATAAAATAAACTTCGGAGAATTCTTAGGGTTTTTCAGCGTCGAATGCGGAAACGTGCTTGGTCTGGGAGGCGCTTTTTTTGCCGCTCTTCTTGGTATTTCCTCTCTGGCAAAAGAGGAAAAAGAAAATACAGCGGAATTTCTGCTTACACATCCCATTTCCCGCAGAAACATCGTCCTGCAAAAATTCTGCGCTCTCTTTCTGCAGATTTTTATACTAAATGCCGCTGTCATCTTCGTTACG
>CAOKHR010000076.1 GCA_948468325.1 uncultured Lachnospiraceae bacterium
ATAGAAGTAACAGATATTTATATAAATAGAAAGGAAGAGTTTTCAGAATCTGAAAGCGACACATTAGACGAGAGTGATTTAGATGATGAAATGGCAGATTTAGGGCCAATGGATAAGGATGAACCGATAAACAGAACAGATTCGCATCCTGAAAATGGAACAATTATAAAGATGAATAAAATTTTTGGAAAATATCAAATTATCAATGCTGCAAAATCAAAACCAGAAGTTGCTTTTATTGGTACTACAAAGAAAAAGGCAAAAAAAATTGCGATTCCAAGTACAATCAGCTATCAGGGGATTACATATCAGGTTACAGAAATTTCGGCAAATGCATTGAAGAATTGTAAAAAGTTACAGATAGTTACGGTTGGTTCAAATATTATCAAAATTGAGAAAAATGCATTTAAAGGGTGTAAAAGTTTAAAAAGTATTGCGATAAAAAGCAGAAAAATAATTTATGTTGGAAAAAATGCATTTAATAATATTTCAAAGAGCTGCAGAATTAAAGTGCCTACATCAAAATTAGCAGCTTACCGGAAATTGTTTTATGGAAAGTAAGAATTCTTAATATATAGAGAGGAGAAAAAGTTATGTTTTGCAAATATTGTGGGAATAAATTGGATTCTGATGCAAAATTCTGTGCAGGGTGTGGAAAAAAGCTGACAGAAGAAGGGTCTGTTAAAAATAATGAACAGCATAATACAAATAAAAAATATATTTATGAAGCATTTGGAATTGTGTTGAATTTAATCGGATTTTTCGCTGTAGCTTTTTGTATAAACAGTATTCACAATGATTTTACGGCAGAGGGGATGTGGTGGGACAGATATGATTATGTGTTTCCTCTGACAGACCATGAAATGGAGCAATTGATTAGACTGGCTTTATCTGCCTGTATGATGGCAGCAGGTGTAATACTCTGGGTGATTGGAGAAAGGGAAGATAATGGATAAGAAAAAGTTTTGAAAAAACAGAATATGTTAATGAAAGGTAAAATACAGAAAGAAGAAAATTCTATGAATACAGCAAATTTAACGGAATATTTAAGTATACTCGTAGACATGGAAAAAAACATTGATTTGCAGAACAGACTGATTGCAAGCATAAATTATAAGATGAATCAGCTGGATTCTGAACAGATGGAATACGGCAAAGAACCAATGCCGCCAACTGAAGAGAAAAAAAGCTCTTCAGGAATTATTTTGATTGGTTCGGGTTTCCTTTTTTTGTTTGGGTTGTTTTTGGACGGATCTGGTTCATCGGGACAAGTAGTTGGAGCATTATTTATGTTTATAGGTTTGGTAATCTTTATAGCAGGGCAATTAGGAAATACTTCGAGAAACGAGCAGATAAACGCACAGTGGAAACAATACGGGCAGGAAAAAGAAGAATATGAAAAAGCCGCTGCCTCCTGGCAAACCAGAAGAGAAGTTTTACTTGTGAATTTGAGGGAATTGGAACAAAAAAACGAACAGAGCAAAAAAGCGCTTCAAGATATGTATTCTCTAAATGTAATTTTTCCCAAATACCGCAATTTTGTTATGCTGTGTTCATTATATGAGTATTTGTCTTCAGGACGCTGCATGGCACTGGAAGGGCACGAAGGAGCTTATAATTTACTGGAACAGGAAATGCGTATGGATCTTATTATTACAAAACTGGATCGTGCTATTTTGCAGTTGGATGAAATCCGAAGCAATCAGTTTGCACTTTATTCTGTTGTTCAGGAATCGAATCATCAATTTGTCAAGCTGCTGTCATCGACCGAACAAATGGTAAATAGTCTGCAAATGATGCGTTTACAAGGGGATGAGCTAAATGCCCGCATTGCGGATTTACAAAAAAATTCTGAGTTGGCTGCATATCAATCAGAGTGTACAAAAAAAGAATTACATTATATGAATCGTATGAAATACCTTACGGGAGAATATGACGGTACATTTTTTAATTCGCCGTCTGGAGAATAGAGCAGGAAAAACCATGAAATTAAAAGCTGACGTGAAGCTTACAGGAAGCGGTAATGCAAATACGAAATTAAAATGGAGCAGTTCTAAGAAAAAATATGCCACTGTAAATCAAAAAGGAAAAGTCAAAGCTAAAAAAGCCGGAAAGGGAAAGTCTGTTACAATTACGGCAATGGCTATGGATGGAAGCAGAAAAAAAGCAAAAATCAAAATTAGAATTAATTAAATTTGCTTCTAATTAAATACAACCTTTACACCTCTTGCATAATCTGATAGGATGAAAGCGTAACAATCAGTAAGGATAAAATGAAATCAGGTGATTGTATGCCAAGGGATAAAGAATTAAATGTCAATCTTTTAGATAAGTTGGATTTATTAGAAAGATTAGAAATAGCAGATCATGAGGGCGGTTATGAAAAAATAAAACAGCAGCTTGCATTTGAAAAGAAATGTATTGAACGCAAACTTTATCAGAAGCCTCCGATTACAGAAGTATAGTAATAATTGAAAAGGAACCAAAGGTGCAGAGTCTGTGAAGTCTTTGCACCTTTTGACTGAAAAATAACAATTAGAATAATACAAAAAACAGGTTCGTATTTTTATATAGAGTCATTGACAATGTATATACTATTGTATATACTGAATATAAGGAAGGAGATGATTTTATGCAGGCAACAATTCAGAAATGGGGAAATTCACAGGGGATAAGAATACCCAAAGCATTCCTGGAGGCATTGGGAATGATGGAAAATGACATTGTGGAACTTAACAGAGTCGATGATAATATTGTGATTTCGAAAGTTAAAAAGGAAAAAGAACTCACTTTGGAAGATATATTTAAAGATTATGATGGAGAATATGCAGCTGAGGAATTTGACTGGGGTTCTCCTGTTGGAAAGGAAGTGTGGTGATGTATAATTCGAGGCAGGGTGATATAGTATTTTTGGATTTCAGCCCACAATCTGGACATGAGCAAGCAGGAAGAAGAACAGGTGTTGTTATTAGTAATGACCAGTTTTTTATGAGGACTAAATTTGCTGTGGTGTGTCCAATTACGAATACAAGCAATAAATTTCCGTTGCATATTCCTTTAGATAATAGAACAAAAACAACGGGCATGATATTGACAGAACATATGAAGTGTTTGGATGTAATTAGCAGAAATATCCAATATGTGGAGAAGATGCCAGAAGATTTATTGGAGAAAACACTGGCATATGTAAAGGCATTTTTTATATAAAACGACATGAAATTATAGTTTTGAATAAAGATTAGAAATAGCAGATCATGAGGGCGGTTATGAAAAAAATAAAGCAGCAGCTTGCATTTGAAAAGAACTAAAGGTGCAGAGTCAGTGAAGTCTTTGCACCTTTTTCATAGTTATAGATTTAATGCTCTGGCAATATCTGAAAAGTTAATATAGAGGTCATCATAAATACTGACTTTTATGACGGAATCGAACGTATATGGAACATTTAGAATATTATCGTCAAAGCAGTTTACTGTGACAGATTTACGATTTGGATCAACAATCCAGTATTCACGTACACCATGATTTTTATAATAGTATAATTTGCGGATATAATCATCTGCGGGATTTCCGGAAGAGACGATTTCTATAATAAAATCAGGAGCTCCGTTACAGCGTTTTCCGTCTAATTTGCTTTTATCACATACGATCATAATATCAGGCTGCACAATTGTGAGCGGTTTATCAGCAAGCTTTACATCAAAGGGAGCAGGGAATACCTGGCAGTTACCGTTCTTTTTCTTCAAATAAGAACGAATTTCTACGAGCAGTTCCGTAAGGACTGCCTGGTGTATTTGCGATGGACTTGCCATATTATATACAAAGCCGTCAAAAACTTCTGCTCTGACATTTTCAGGCAGGGCTTCGTACTGTTCCAGGGTAATCATGTCTTGTTGTGGCTGTAATGCTGGCATGTCAACGTTCCTTTCTTTTTTCTTAATTATAACATGTTTCATAAAAAAGAAAATAAACTTTTAAAAAATCACTTCTTCCTGCAGCAATTCAAAAGCCATCCGGCATAATCGCACAGTGCATCCGCATCAGCCAGAAAATCATCCGTTATCTCAAAATAAGAAAAATCTGATTTTTTGTCCGCATAAAATTCAGGCGTAAACAGACCTTTCTCCTGCGGCAGGAATTCTCCGGATTTTTTTGTATAACAGGTTGCGGCAGTGGCCTTTTTTTTATGTCCGGCATCAACGAATGCAGCGATACTTTTATGAACTGCCATATCCTCGTCCGGAAGATAATAATAATCTTTGTAATTATCATAATAAAATTTTAGTTCCCCGCAGAAAATTTTGACAAGCAGTCTGGCAGCAGAGCCGTCACACATCAGACTGCATACGTCGGACTGAAACAGAAACTTCTTTGGAAACGGCTGCGGTGCACGTAAAGTAAGAAGCAGTTTGGGACTTTTTTCCCTGGAAACGGCAACCACATCTGCAGGCATTTCAAAAAAATCCTGATAAGAAAGCAGTGACAGCAATTTTGTCATTCCAAGGACATCTTCATAATTATGTAAAAGCAGCAGATTTTCAGAAGCTGAATCCTGCTGTTTTTCATAGGCGTAGTAAACAGGAATCAGCTCGCCGCCGCTTAACAGATCATTTCTGTCAATACCGAGAAATTTTTCGACGGATTTTTGTTTTTTGTCCGGAAGTTGGAATAGATGGGCCAGCTTTGCCGTAAGTTTATATAAATCCAAAAATTCAAAGGTATCCCAGTCATTTGAAATTTTATGGAAAAGCTCTCTGGATTTTAAAAACGGAATATCAAATCCCAGACCGTTAAACGAGACCAGTGTCTGAAACGGACGAAGCGCCTGAAAAAAAGCAGTTAAAACTTCAGCTTCTTCACCACGGTTTTCGGCAAGAAACTGGGTGATTTTAATGGAATCGTCTGTTCTGACTGCCATGCCTGTCAGATACACAAAAGAAGTTTTTTTGGAAAATCCGGTTGTTTCTATATCAAAAAAAGCATAAGATTCTGAAAAATAATGCCTGATGTACAAATCATCTGAAAGAGGGATGGTTTTTTGTATCTGTTTCATGAAGCGTCCTTTCTGTATACATGTATTGCCGTAGAAACACCGCAAACGGCGGAATGTAATACGGCATTAAAGTTATTACAGCAGTTATTATAGCACCGAAAAAAAAACAAAAATAGTCTGTAAAAATCGACAGATTATGCTATAATTTAAAATATAAAATTTTTTTGTTTTTTCTTAAAAATAAAAGAACAGGAAGAAAGTGAGGCACGAAAAATGGGTTTAATGACATTTAAAGGCGGTGTCCATCCATATGATGGCAAAGACTTGTCCAAGGATAAGCCGATCCGTGAATTATTACCCAAGGGTGAGCTGGTATATCCGCTTTCGCAGCATATCGGCGCTCCGGCAAATCCGATTGTTGCTGTTGGGGATGCTGTTTTAAGAGGCCAGAAGATTGCGGAAGCAGGAGGGTTCGTATCTGCACCCATTTATGCATCTGTATCGGGGAAAGTAAAAGCAATTGAGCCGCGCCGTGTGACTGTCGGAGACATGGTAAAATCAATTGTAATCGAAAGCGACGGAGAGATGAAAGAAGTCGAGTATACGGAAACAAAGGATTATTCATCTCTTTCCGGCGAAGAGATTATCGGCAGGATTAAAGAAGCCGGTATTGTAGGTATGGGAGGCGCAGGTTTTCCTACACATGTAAAGCTTTCACCAAAAGAACCGGACAAAATCGAATACATCATTGCGAACTGTGCGGAATGCGAGCCGTATCTGACATCAGATTACCGCAGAATGATAGAACAGCCCGAGAAGCTCGTAGAAGGAATGAAGATTGTTCTTAAGCTTTTCCCAAATGCAAAAGGTGTATTCGGTGTTGAGGACAACAAACCGGACTGTATTGCAAAGTTGAAAGAGCTGACACAGAATGAATCCCGTATGGAAGTGGCAGAACTTAAGACAAAATATCCGCAGGGCGGTGAGCGTCAGTTAATTTATGCAGTTACAAAGCGTTCCATTAATTCCAAAATGCTTCCGGCAGACGCCGGCTGTATTGTGGACAATGTCGAGACGCTGGTTGCAATTTATCATGCAGTTGTACTTGGACAGCCGCTTATGAACCGGATTTTTACCGTAACGGGAAATGCGGTTACGGATCCTCAGAATTTTTATATCTGTATCGGAACGAATTACCGTGAATTGTTAGAAGCGGCAGGAGGCTTCAAAACAGAGTGCAAAAAGATGATTGCCGGAGGCCCTATGATGGGCTTTGCCATGTTTGATTTGGATGTTCCGACGACAAAGACCACATCGTCCCTTCTTTGTTTTACAAAAGACGAAGTGGCAGAATATGAAAGTACTGCCTGCATCAACTGCGGCCGCTGCGTAGAAGCCTGTCCGGAGCTTTTAGTTCCGTCCAGACTGGCAGATTATTCCGAACACGGACAAAATGATGTATTTGAAAAATGGCATGGGTTAGAATGTGTAGAATGCGGAAGCTGCAGCTATATATGTCCTGCAAAACGGCCTCTGGCACAGTCAATCAAGACAATGAAGAAGCAGGTTTTAGCGGCAAAGAGAAAAAAATAGTACATTAGAAAGAGGTGGATATTGTGAGTGATTTATATAATGTGTCATCATCACCCCATGTTCGTTCCAAAGATACCAGCAGCCGTATTATGTTATATGTGATTCTTGCATTGCTGCCGACGACATGCTTTGGTATCTGGAATTTTGGATACAGGGCGCTGATTTTGATTCTTGTTACCATTGCAAGCTGTGTGGCTTCCGAATGGGTATTTGAAAAAATTGTACATAAAAAGAGCACGATAAACGATTTCAGTGCAGTTGTGACGGGACTTCTTTTAGCGCTGAACCTTCCGGCAACACTGCCCTGGTGGGAAGCTGTCATTGGCGGTGTTTTTGCGATTGTCATTGTAAAGATGATGTTTGGCGGACTGGGACAGAATTTTATGAACCCGGCGCTTGGCGCGAGATGTTTCCTTTTGATTGCGTTTGCGGCAGACATGGTTAAATTTGAGATTGATGCCTATACCGGAGCTACACCGCTTGCGGCAATGCGCAATAACGAAGCTGTCAATACTATGGATATGCTGATTGGAAAGACGGCGGGAACAATCGGTGAGACTTCTGCCATTGCAATTTTAATTGGGGCAGTCATCCTGATTTTGTTCGGCGTAATTGATTTGAAAATACCCGGAACTTATATTGTGACATTTGTTATTTTTATCCTGATTTTCGGCGGACGTGGATTTGATCCGCAATATATTACGGCACAGCTTTGCGGCGGCGGTCTGATGCTTGGCGCATTCTTTATGGCAACAGACTATGTTACTTCTCCCATTACACCAATCGGCAAAATTTTGTTCGGTATCTGCCTTGGTGTGCTGACAGGGGTGTTCCGTATGTATGGAGCCAATGCGGAGGGCGTTTCTTTTGCAATTATTTTAAGCAACCTTCTGGTGCCAATGATTGAGAAAATCACGGTTCCGAGAGCCTTTGGACTGGTAAAGGAGGGAAAAAAGCATGAATAAAAAAATAGTGCATGACGCGTTGATTCTGACTGCGTTTACTCTGGTGCTTGGTTTCATTCTGGGGCTTGTTTATGATATTACAAAAGATCCGATTGCAGAGGCAGACCGCGCGGCGACTCAGGCGGCATATCAGAAAGTATTTGAAAACGCCAAATTTGACCCTTATGAAGCATTTGACAAGGAACAGGCAGATTCTATTATGCAGGATAACGGATATGCAGATGAAATTACCGGCGTTCAGGTTGCAAAAGATGACAGCGGAAATACATTAGGCTATGTTGTGACAGTACTGGCCAAGGACGGCAGCCAGGGGAGTATTACATTTTCCGTAGGGATTCAAAATGACGGTACGGTAAACGGATACTCCATTACAAGCATCGCAGAGACGCCGGGGCTTGGAGATAAAGCAAAGACGGAAGAGTTTTCCGGACAGTTTAAAGAAAAGCAGGTAGATGCTTTTGAAGTCGTAAAACAGAAACCGGCTTCTGACAGTGAAATTGAAGCAATTTCTGCTGCAACGATTACGTCAAGGGCTATGACAAATGGAGTAAATGCCTGTATCACATACTTCCGTAACGTATTGGAAGGAGGCGCACAATAATGAATAAATATACAGAACGTTTGATAAATGGTCTGATTAAAGAAAATCCCACATTTGTTCTGATGCTTGGTATGTGTCCGACGCTTGCCGTTACGACATCGGCAATGAACGGTCTTGGTATGGGACTTTCCACGACATTGGTACTTGTGTTTTCCAATCTTTTGATTTCTTTATTCCGAAAAGTGATTCCGGACGGTGTGCGTATGCCGGCATTTATTGTAATTGTAGCATCGCTTGTTACCGTAGTGGAATTTTTGATGAAGGCATATACGCCGGATCTTGCAGTACAGCTTGGCGTATATATTCCTTTAATCGTAGTAAACTGTATTATTCTTGGCCGTGCAGAAAGCTATGCATCTAAGAATCCTGTACTTCCGTCTATTTTTGACGGTATCGGTATGGGGCTTGGATTTACATTCGGTCTTACCAGTATCGGTATTATCCGGGAGATTCTCGGAGCAGGCCAGATCTTTGGCGCACAGATTCTTTCTCTGGAATGGTTTACACCGGTTACGATTTTTGTTATGGCGCCGGGAGCATTCCTTGTGCTGGCATTTCTTGTAGCAATTATGAATATTGTCAGAGAGAAGATGGATGCAAAGGGCAAACCGCTTGCTGCTCCTTCCGGATGTCTGACAGGAGACTGTGCATCCTGCAGCCAGTCTGCAATGTGTACCGGAAAAAAATCAGAATAGGGGGATAGATACGGATGAAAACATTAATTTTAATTGCAATCGGTTCTGCGGTTGTCAACAACGTTGTTTTGAGCCAGTTTTTGGGCATCTGTCCGTTTTTGGGCGTATCGAAAAAAACGGAAACTGCTGCCGGAATGGGCGGGGCCGTTATTTTCGTTATCGGAATTGCCTCTTTTGTGACATCACTTATTTATAAATTTATTTTGACGCCGACGGATACCCAGTATCTGCAGACGATTGTCTTTATTCTCGTTATTGCGGCACTGGTTCAGTTTGTAGAGATGTTTTTAAAGAAATCCATACCGTCTCTGTATGAAAGTCTGGGAGTATATCTTCCGTTGATTACTACAAACTGTGCAGTTCTTGGTGTTGCACTGACAAATGTAACGAAAGAGTATGGAATTTTGGAAAGCGTTGTCAATGGACTGGCAACGGCAGTCGGATTTTTCATTGCTATCTGCATTATGGCTGGAATCCGTGAAAAAATTGAATATAATGACATTCCAAAAC
>CAOKHR010000077.1 GCA_948468325.1 uncultured Lachnospiraceae bacterium
TCGTTCCTTACGCGAAAAAGTTAAAAGAAATGGGCGCGGCAAATGTGCTGGTATCCATGGCGGGAGAAGGAGCGGTGCTGGCAGCGGAAAACGGAGAAATTTATGATACGCCGGCTCCCAAAGGAAAGCTGGTTAACGGCGTCGGAGCAGGAGATTCTATGGTTGCGGGATTTATCGCAGGATGGATGGAAAAAAAGAATTACAGATATGCATTTCATATGGGAGTCGCGGCCGGAAGCGCCAGTGCATTTTCAGAATTATTAGCGACCAGGCAGGAAATTGAAACAATTTACCGTCAAATAGAAAATGAGGAGGAGAAGATATGAGGATTACAGAATTACTGGATAAACGGAGCATTTTACTTTCGGCAGCTCCCCGGAATAAAAATGAAGCATTGGATCAGGCCGTAGAGCTTATGGTAAAAAGCGGCAGAATCAACGATAAAGAAGCATACAGAAAGCAGGTTTATGCAAGGGAAGAAGAAAGCACTACGGGTATCGGAGAGGGAATCGCAATTCCGCACGGAAAATGCGCCGCAGTCGATAAGCCGGGACTTGCGGCTATGGTAGTAAAAGAAGGCGTTGACTTTGACGCTTTAGACGGCGAGCCGGTCAGTCTTATTTTTCTGATTGCCGCTCCGGATACGGAAGATAACGTGCATCTTGACGTCCTTAGTAAATTATCGGTATTGATGATGGATGAAGACTTTGCAGATTCCCTGCGGAATGCCAGATCCGCAGACGATTTCCTTGCCATTATTGACAAGGCGGACGAGGAGAAGAAAAGCATTGACGAAAGACTTTCCGATACAACAATTTCTGATGCAAAAGGAGTAAAAATTCTGGCAGTTACTTCTTGTCCCACCGGTATTGCACATACATATATGGCGGCAGAGGGCATTGAAAAAGCGGCAAAAGAGAGAGACTGTTCCGTAAAAATTGAGACCAGAGGTTCCGGAGGAGCCAAAAATGTATTGACAGCACAGGAAATCAGGGAGGCTGACTGTATTATTGTTGCAGCGGACGCACAGGTTCCGATGGACCGTTTTGACGGCAAAAAAGTGATTCAGTGTCAGGTATCCGATGGAATCAGCAAAGCGGGAGAGCTGTTAGACCGTGCCATTTCCGGAGATGTTCCGGTTTATCATGCTGCATTGGGAGCAAAAGCATCCGAAGTTTCCCGGAAAAAAAGCGGAGGTATCGGACACCAGATCTATACACAGCTTATGAATGGCGTATCACATATGCTGCCGTTTGTTGTAGGCGGAGGAATATTGATTGCCCTGGCGTTTTTAATTGACGGAATCTGCGTGGATATGAATGCGCTTGATGTGGCGGAACGCTCCAATTTCGGTTCTATTACAGAAGCCGCGGCATGGTTTAAGAGTCTGGGCGATACGGCATTCGGATTTATGCTTCCGGTACTTGCAGGATTTATTGCAATGGCAATCGGCGACAGACCTGCGCTGGCGCTTGGTTTTGTCGGGGGAATGATTGCATCAGGCGGAAAATCCGGTTTTCTGGGAGCGCTGGCAGCAGGTTTTGCGGCAGGCTATATCATTCTTCTGCTGCGCAAATTATGTGACAGTTTGCCGGAGTTTCTGGAAAAAATTGCACCTGTTTTAATCTATCCGCTGGTGGGAATACTTTTGATGGGACTTTTGATGTCGTTTATCGTAGAGCCGGTGATGGGAGGATTAAACACAGCGCTGAATAATGGTTTGATGAATATGGGCGGAACAAGCAAAGTCTTTCTGGGATTGATTCTGGGCGGTATGATGGCAATTGATATGGGCGGCCCGTTTAACAAAGCGGCATATGTATTTGGCTCGGCAGCAATTGCAGCCGGAAATTACGATATTATGGCGGCAGTTATGATTGGAGGAATGACGCCTCCCTGTGCCATTGCCCTTGCAAGTATGATTTTTAAAAAGAAATTTACAAAAGAAGAAAGAGAATCCGGACCGACCAACTTTATTATGGGGCTTGCATTTATTACGGAAGGAGCAATTCCTTTTGCGGCGTCTGATCCGCTGCGCGTACTTCCTTCCTGTGTCATTGGGTCAGGAGCTGCGGGAGCGCTGTCTATGCTGTTTCACTGTACCCTGATGGCTCCTCACGGCGGAATTTTCGTATTCCCTGTTGTAGGAAATGCGGCTATGTATGTTGCGGCGCTTGTGGCGGGAACACTTATATCGGCAATATTGCTCGGAGTTTTAAAGAAAAATGTTGAATAGTAAAAAAAATCTTTTATAATAAAAGTATCATTAAAAAGAAAAGGAGAATCATCATGAAAGAATTTAATTATGTCATTACAGATCCACAGGGAATTCATGCCCGTCCGGCAGGAGAACTGGTAAAAGCGGTAAAACCGTTCGCATCCAGCATTAAACTTGTAAAAGACGGCAAAGAAGGAGACTGCAGAAAGATTTTTGGAATTATGGGACTTGCTGTCAAAAAAGGAGACGAAGTCACTGTCAGAATTGACGGTGAAGATGAAGACGCGGCATATGAAGCGGTAAGTAAATTTATGCAGGAAAACCTGTAAAGCAAAGCGTATGTTATCGGAAGAAAGATACAGGATGATTTTAAAAATTCTGGAAGAAAAAAGGAGTATTACAGTAAATGAACTGACAGAGCTCTTAGATATTTCAGAATCGACTGCAAGAAGAGATATTACGGCTTTAGACAGCGCCGGAAAGCTGGTAAAAGTATTTGGCGGAGCTGTTTTGGCGGATAATGTTTTTTTGGCATCAGAACCGACTGTAGCTCAGAAGGCCGAAATCAACAAAGAAGAGAAAATACGGATTGCAAGATATGCAGCTTCTCTGATTTTACCGCAGGATTTTATATATCTGGATGCAGGGACGACAACCGGCTATATGATTGACTATATCAAAGAGACGAATGTTACATTTGTGACAAATGCCGTTGCGCATGCCCAGAAACTTGCATCGGGCGGAATGAAAGTAATATTGATCGGCGGTACGTTAAAAAGTTCAACAGAAGCAGTGGTGGGGGCATCTGCAGTGCTGATGTTAAAAGACTATCACTTTACGAAAGGCTTTTTCGGAACAAACGGAGTCAGCAAAACGGCGGAATTTACAACGCCGGATGCAGGGGAAGCACTGGTGAAAAAGACGGCTGTCGGTCAGTGCAAAAAAGCATATATGCTATGTGACCACAGTAAATTCCACACGGTCAGCTCGGTTACATTTGCATCTTTTAAAGATGTGTCTGTTCTGACGGACCAGGCGGCGGATGAATTTTCAGATGCTGCAGATATAGTTTTGTGCAAATAACAGTATAGGAAAAAGAACGTTTTCTGGCTTAAAATGCAGGGAAACGTTCTTTTATTGTTTTATTGATTTTCAAAACATCAGGTAGTATAATGAATTTTGTGGTTGCAGAAGAGAAATCGGTATTGGAGGCATTTATGCATATTTCAACGTTATTTATATGGTTTATACTTTACAGCATAGCGGGATGGATTTATGAAACGGTTTACTGCAGCATAAAAGGCCTGAAATGGGATAACCGGGGGATGCTGAACGGCCCTTACTGTCCGATTTACGGGGTGGGTGCAGTTTTAACCGTTCTGCTCTGCAGCGGGCTGTCCAATTCGTGGCAGGTATTTTTTGTCTGCATGTTCGGTTCTGCAATTTTAGAATACGGCACATCTTATGCCACGGAGCATATTTTTCACGCTGTCTGGTGGGATTACAGCAATATTCCGTTTAATATCAACGGGCGTATCTGCCTGCCGGGTTCGATTGGTTTTGGAGTAGCAGGGATTCTTGTGTTAAATGTTATTCATCCATGTATGCTGCAGATTACAGACAGGATACCACAGTTCTGGCAGGAGATTTTAGCGCTTTTATTTATGGCGGTTTTTGCAGCCGACTGCGCGCTGACGGCAGATTCCCTGATTGCGCTTAACGCCAAGCTGGAAGCGACAAAGAAAGCAATCGACCTGCAGATTTCCGAAAAATACAATGCATTTATCGAGAATACGAAGCAGAATCTTTCGGAAGGCTTAAATTCTATAAAAGAAAAAGTTTCTATGGACGAATTCCGTGAGAGAAAATCCTTAGAAGAACTGAAAAAGACAATTTCTACAATGAACTGGACGCAGATAAGAGCGCTTCGCTCATCGGTATCTTTCCGGCGGGCAAGCTACAGTGATTTAGGAAATAAAATGCGGCATACCATTTCTTTCCGCAGAAAAAAAGAGAAAGACGAGGCAGATGATATATGCGATTGACAGATCAGGAAATAAATGAAATTGAACATTATCTTCAGGGCTTACACCTGACAAAAGAAGCAGAGCTTATGAAACGGTTCATTCAGCATGGCAGTATTTCGACATATGACCATGTGCTTCGCGTTGTGCGTTTAAGTTATTATTTAAACCGGCATTTTCATCTGGGAGCGTCGGATGCAGAGCTGGTGCGGGGTGCGTTTCTTCATGATTTTTATTTGTATGACTGGCACGAAAACGGATATGCCGGACGTTTCCACGGCTTTCACCATCCGGCAATCGCTTTGAAAAACGCCGTGCGGCGCTATGCCCTGACTCCGGTGGAGCGCAATATTATTGCGAGCCATATGTGGCCGCTGACACTGTTTACCATTCCGAAAAGCCGCGCGGCATTTATTGTATGTCTGGCCGATAAAATCTGCTCCTGCGGTGAAATCTTTACAACTTCCTGATAACAACACAAACCGGAAATAAGGACAAAAGAGGCATCAGATGTCTGAGTCGGATGCCTCTTTTTGGTATGTTTTGCTATTTTTCACACAAGAGGCAGTCAAGCAGTCTGTCGTTATCTTCCGGCATCATAAAGCAGAAGCGTATATATTTCTGGTCCAGAAACGGAAAGGTAGAACAGTCGCGGATCATCATGCCTTTTTTGATGGCGCGTTCAAATAAGTCCTGTGACGAAATGTCATCGCGCAGAATTTTGGCAAGCAGGAAATTCGCGCTTGCCGGATAGACTTTAAAATCGCTGCTTTCCGACAATTTTTTGAAAATCCGCGCGCGTTCCGCCGAAATCAGATCTTTCGTCTGCTTTATATAAGATTCATCCGAAAACATCAGCTCGCCGGCAATAACGGCAAGAGAATTTATCGTCCAGGGATTTTTGCGGGTGTTGATGGCTTTCACCTGGTCCCGGTTTCCGGTTACGGCATATCCCAGACGGAGGCCGGGAGCAGCAAAAAATTTGGCCGTTCCGCGCAGTATAATAATGTTATTGTAATAGTGCGTCAGCGGAACAGAAGTAATCTCGTCCATATTTTCTGCAAATTCTACGTAAGTTTCATCTACCATAACAAAAATGTCATATTGTTTGCAGATGTCTAAAATCTGCCGCATTTTTTCTCTTGTGATGGAAGAAGAGGTGGGGTTGTTCGGATTGCAGATGACTAAAAGCTCCACGCTTTCATTCAGGTGTTTTGTAAAATCCTCCAGATTTAAACAGAAATTGTCTTTTTCTTTTAACGGATAGTAATGGGTAGTTCCGCCGCCCAGAAAAATCTCGCGTTCATATTCGGAATACGTAGGTCCTAAAATCATTGCTTTTTTCGGATGCTCAATCTGAATAAACAGTGAAATCAGTTCTGTGGAACCGTTGCCTACAATGATATTTTCATAATCAGAGTGAACATAGTCTGCGATGCAGCGGCGCAGGGAAGTGTAGTCCCTGTCAGGGTAGGATGTAATGGCGTCTAAATGTTCTACAAGAGTTTTCCGTAAATTCGGAGAAATGCCCAGGGGATTGACGTTGGCAGAAAAACTGACAATATCTTCTTTTTTGATGCCGTAGTACTGTTCAATCTGTTCCAAATCACTGCCGTGAAAATGATCTTTATGTTTTAACATAATACGAATACCTCCGGTTGAATTTGTTAGTTAAATCGTTTATAATTATAATCATTCTATAGAAAAAAGCAACAGATAAACAGGAGGCAGTGTGCGTAAGAGAATAAAAGAACTTGCAGAGGGCAAGACAGAATGCATAGGACCTGCCGTAGAATTTTCTGTCAGCCGGATTGAAATCGAAGTTCCGGAGGGGAAAGATTTCAGAGGGGAGTTTCGGGTAACAAGTAAAAATAAGATTCCTGTGAGGGGACTTGTGTATTCTTCCAATTCGAGGCTGGAATGCCTGACAGAGGGATTTGACGGAGAAGAAGTTCAGATTCAGTACAAATTTCATAGTGCCGGCCTGATGGAAGGGGATATACGAAAGGGAGAGTTTGTCATTGTATGCAGCCAGGGAGAATATACCCTTTCTTTTGTTGCGGTGATAACCAGATTATATGCAGAGTCACAGATGGGCGCAGTCCGTGATTTAAACGATTTTACAAAACTGGCCAGAAATCACTGGCAGGAGGCTAAAAAAGTATTTTATTCTCCCGGATTTTTAAATATACTAAAAAACTGCCGCGGAAAAGAACAGCTCTGGCATATAGGGCTTGCGCGGGGAGCGAAGACAGACAGAAGCCTGGAAGAGTTTTTTCTGGCGCTCAGGTTAAAAGAACAGGTTTTTATTGAAACGGACAAGAAAGAATATGAATTTTTCCAGGTGGGCGAACAGATCCGGCAGGAGGTTGTCATATCGAAAAGCACCTGGGGATATGTGGAGATTTATGCAGAAAGCGATGCGGATTTTCTCATACCGAAAAAGACGAAAGTTACGACAGAGGACTTTTTGGGAAGCGAGACGGGATTTTGCTTTTATGTAAATCCGGAATATATGCATGGCGGCAGGAATTACGGACGCCTGGTACTTCGGAATATGCATCAGGAAATAACAATATCCGTCTGTGCAGTAAAAGGCGAAGAAAAGCAAATCAAAGATAAAAGGGAAATACGTAAACTAAAAACGGAACTGGTGGAAGCTTATCTTGCTTACCGGCTGAAAAGAATCGTGACCGGAAGATGGACGATTGTGACCTGTAAAATTTTAGACCGTCTGACTGCGTTAAATCAGGAAAGAAGCGTCTGGTACCGTCTTTGTAAAGCACAGGCGCTGTGGACAAACGGACAGAGGCAGGAAGCGGAATGGATTTTAAATGAATTTAAGCGTAAGTGCAGGGATAAAGAGAGCCCGCAGTGGGGCTATTATATGTACATCTGTACGTTGATGGAGCATGAAGAGCTTTATATCAGACGTCTGACAGAAGAAATAGAACAGATTTATCTGCAGCATCAGGAGAATACTCTGTTGTTCTGGTGCCTTTTGTTATTGAAGAAAGATTATGACGAGAACGGTTATAAGAAGCTGAGGGCGCTGGAAGAGAGAATTATGAAAGGCGAAGACAGTCCTCTTTTATATGTGGAGGTTTATCTGCTGTTTCGTAAAAAGCCTTATCTGATGAAACGCCTGAGCGATTTTGAATTTAAAATCTTAAACTGGGCACGCAAGCAGGGTATGATGACAAAAGCATTAGTGGATCAGATGATTTCTGTTTTTCCGGAGAAGATGCCTTTTAAAAGAACGGTTTTTCTGCTGCTGGAGAAATGCTATGAGATGATTGACTGTGCAAAAAATATATTGTACGAAAAGCCGGGAGAGCATGAAACGGCTGATGACGTACGGATACTTTCTGTTATCTGCGGCTATCTGATACGGAATCAGAAATATGGTGAAAAATATTTCGGCTGGTATGCCCTGGGGGTAGAAAAGAAGATTCGCATTACGGGATTATATGAGGCATATCTGATGTCTATGGATACTAAGAGTGTGCAGAAAGTGCCGCAGATTATCCAGATGTATTTTAAATACAACAACCAGCTTGGAAACAGGCAGAAAGCTGTTTTATATGTAAATATTATTGCTGCAAAAGAAAAGCAGCCGCAGGCGTACCAGCAGAATTACGCCTCTATGGAAAAGTTTGCGTATGAGCAGATGGAAATGGGACATATTGATGATGATCTGGCAGTCATTTATGAAGACGTACTTTCTCATGGAATTTATTCTCCTCAGGTTACGGATGCACTTTCCGATGTATTGTTTGTACACAGACTTACCTGTTTCTGGCCGGGAGCTGTGCGGGTAATTGTCCTGCAGAAGCAGACGGAGATACAAAGCGTCGTGCCTCTTAGCAGCCATGTGGCATATTTTCCTCTTTATTCAAACGATTACTGTATCTTTATAGAAGACGGACAGGGAAACCGTTACAGCAGCAGCGCCGATTACCAGCTGGAAAAACTGATGCATCCGGGCAGATATTTAAAAACCTGTATGAAGAATTCGCCAGGGAAGCTGCCATATCTTTTGCATTATTTTGCAGACCGGAAAGCGCAGGAATTTTTTGAAGAAAAGGATCTGGGCTACTTTGAGGCTGTTATGTCGGGGGATGAAGTGGACTGGGCATATAAGGCATGGCTGTTTCCAAAGATGTTTCGGCTGATGCATGAACTGGGCAGGCCGAAGGATATGGAACGTGAGTTAAAACGTGTGGATTTATCCCTTATGGACGCCAGAGAAAGAAGAGGCGTTTTTGAAATCTGTCTGGAGCAGAAGCTGTACGACGCGGCGTTTCAGATTGCAGAGATATATGGATTCGGTCAGACGATGCCCGCCGGGCGCGTACCGTTTCTTAACTACTATATTCACAAGCTGGAATTTGCGGAAAACAAAAAGCTGCTGTCGTTTTGTGCGGATACATTTCTGGAAGGAAAGTTTAACGATGCAATGCTTGAGTATCTTTGCAGGTATTATAACGGACCAACGGAGATTATGGTATCTGTTTTTAAACATGCAGAAGAATTCGGCGTTTGTACCGAAGGATTGTCGGAGAGGATTTTAGTCCAGATGATTTATACGGCAAAATTTGCAGATTGTACAAATGCAGTTTATAAAAGGTATGAAAACGGCGGAAAAGACATGATAAAGGCGGCTTATCTGACGTATTTTGCCTCTGCTGCTTTTGCAGGGGAGGGATTTTTGCCGGAGGGATTTTTTGATTCTTTGCAAAGATGGCAGTCAGAGGATAACGAGCTGAACGAAATCTGCGGACTGGCAATGCTGAAATATTATGCAGACAGGCCATCCCTTACCGAAAAAGATGAAAAGTATGCGCAGGCGCTGCTGCAAAGATATTTGCTTCGCGGAATGTATTTTGCATTTTATCAGG
>CAOKHR010000078.1 GCA_948468325.1 uncultured Lachnospiraceae bacterium
AACGATATGTGATGCGCGGAGGAGAAGCAGTGAATCGGGCATATTCTGCAGAGCGGGTGCAGCCGGGAATTTACTACGTTAAAATAGAGCCTGCGAATGTAACTTCTTCCGGTTACTATACATTAAAATGGGAATAGGTTTACAAAATAAATTGATCTATGGAGGATGTGCTATGGGAAATAAACTTCGCAATTATATGCTGTTTGCAGTCATTGCCTTTTTGTGTATGATGCCGCAGACAGTTTGTGCCGCAGACACGGAATATGATCTGAACCAGCAGAAGACGGTTGCAGTGGCAGAAAGTGAATGCTTTGCCGCATCCGGCAATTATACATGGCTGAAATATACACCAAAAGCGGATGGACGCCTGACAATCATATTGTCCGAATTACAAAATGCATCCCAAAGTGCCAAAGGTTATATTACACTTTACAGCAGCAGTAAAACCAGGATTCTTTCATCAAAATCCATTTTTTATAATACTGCAAATAAAAGCAGGCGTGACTGGTATGAAATTGCATTTGGACTGCAGAAAGGACAAACCTACTATGTCAGAATCAAAGGAGATACCGGTGTAACGGTTACACGCACTTTTTCAAAGATAAAAGATACTTCCGGAGCATACAGGCAGAATGCTAAAAGTATTAAGAAAAATAAAAATAAAATGGGATTGATTCCGGCAGGTATTTCTGAAGCGGACTGGTATAAGATAAAGCTGACAAAAAAGCAGAAAATTCGTATTTATTATAATGTCAAAACAAGGGGAAAGTTCAAAATTTCTTTATATTCCGGTACGCGCCTGATTGCAAGCCAGAATGTTTACTATACTTCAAAACAGAGAAGATTCACGATTTATCTGGAGACAGATCAAAAGCAGACAGGATTAAAAGCCGGGGAATATTATATAAAAGTAGAGCGTGGTGATGCAGTATCTTCCGGTTCTTACAAAATAAAATGGAATTAAATAAAATAAAATACTGCTGCAGGGGAGAATTAAAATGGACGTAAAAGATTTTTATTATGATTTACCGGAAGAACTGATTGCCCAAGAGCCGCTGGAAGATCGTTCCGGTTCCAGACTGATGCTGCTTGATAAACACTCGGGGGAAATCAAACATCACAGATTTTCAGAAATTTCCGATTTTTTGCAGCCAAAAGACTGTCTGGTGATAAATAATACAAAGGTTATACCCGCGCGTTTATATGGAAACAGGGCGGATACGAATGCCAGAATTGAACTGCTGCTTTTGAAGCGGAAAGAAGAAAATATCTGGGAAACGCTGGTAAAGCCGGGGAAAAAAGCCCGAATTGGTACAAAGCTTATATTCGGAGACGGAATTTTAACCGGCGAAATCATTGATATTGTGGAAGAGGGAAACCGTCTGATTCGTTTTTCGTATGACGGAATTTTTGAAGAAATTTTAGACAAACTCGGACAGATGCCGCTTCCGCCCTATATTACACATCAGTTTAAGGACAAAAACCGTTATCAGACGGTATATGCAAAATATGACGGTTCTGCCGCAGCGCCGACGGCAGGACTGCATTTTACGCCAAAATTGTTAGACGAAATCAAAAATATGGGAGTGAATATAGCAGAAGTGACGCTTCACGTAGGTCTTGGGACATTTCGGCCGGTAAAAGAAAAGGATGTTTTGAAACATCATATGCATTCGGAGTTTTTTCAAATTGATGAAGAGGCTGCAGATTTAATTAATGACACAAAAAAACGCGGCGGGAGAATTATATCTGTAGGCACGACAAGTACGCGCACTCTGGAAGCAGCAGCAGATGCAGACGGACATCTGAAAGCCAAAAGCGGATGGACAGAAATTTTTATCTATCCCGGGTATCAGTTTAAAGTCATTGACGGTCTGATTACAAATTTTCATTTGCCGGAATCTACACTGCTGATGCTTGTATCTGCTCTGGCAGGAAGAGAACAGGTATTGCATGCCTATGAAGAAGCAATTAGGAGCCGGTACCGCTTTTTCAGTTTTGGGGATGCGATGTTTATCATCTGATGAAAATTATAACAGTTCAACCTTACAGCTTCACTGTTACTAAAATCTACAGACAGATCAGGCTCTCCAGATCACTGTAAAAAGAAGGGTACGAAATCGTAACACATTCTGCATCTTTCATGGTACATGGATGTTTCAGCGCAAGCGCAGCAACTGCAAAAGACATCGCAATTCTGTGGTCCATGCAGCTGTTAAAATCTGCGCCATGGAGTGCATCAGGATTCCCCGTGATAATCATTCCGTCTTCAGTCGGTGTAACATCAGCACCCATGCGCTGTAAATTGTCTGTCACCGTATTAATACGGTTGGATTCTTTTACTTTTAATTCAGCTGCATCCCTGATCACCGTGGTTCCTTCTGCGAATGCGGCCATAACGGCGAGAATCGGAATTTCATCAATTAAAGCAGGAATCAGCTCTCCGTCAATGGTTGTCCCATGGAGCGGGCCTGACGTAACAAGCAGATCACAAACGGGTTCGCCGGATACGGTTCTTTTATTTAATTTTTGGATATTGCCGCCCATGGCACGGGCGGCTTTTAATATGCCGTCTCTGGTAGGATTAATCCCGACATTCTGAATGAGAATTTCCGCGTCTTTTACTAATAATCCGGCAGCAATGAAATAAGCAGCCGATGATATATCACCCGGAACTTCAACTTTAAGGCCTTTTAGACGAGACTGCGGCTGAACAGAAGCTGTCCGGCCCAAAGATGTTATCCGTGCGCCGAATGCAGAAAGCATCAGTTCCGTATGATTTCTGGATAATACAGGTTCTGTAACGGAAGTAACGCCGTCGGCATATAATCCGGCGAGCAGAATGCAGGATTTTACCTGAGCAGAAGCTACCGGAGAATTATAATGAATCCCATGCAGCTTTGCGGGATGAAAGGCAAGCGGAACACAGTCATTTCCTTTTTCGCTGCGTACGTCTGCTCCCATGGCAGACAGGGGAGTGAGAATTCGTTTCATGGGACGCTTTTGCATAGAAGCATCTCCGCTTATGACGGAATCAAACGGCTGTCCGGAAAGAATACCGGAAATCAGCCGCGTTGTTGTGCCGCTGTTTCCCGCATCTAAGACACTTTGCGGCTTCGAAAGCCCGTGCAGTCCTTTGCCGTGGATTACGACATAATCCGGCTGATTGTCAATGGAAATTCCCATTTTCTGAAAACAGGAGATTGTAGAAAGGCAGTCCGCACCCTGCAGAAAATTAGAAACTTCCGTTATACCTTCGGAAATGGCTCCAAACATAATGGCACGGTGGGAAATTGATTTGTCTCCCGGAACGGCTATCGTTCCCCGTAACTGTTTTGCATTTTTTAATTCCATAATAATCCTTTCTGAATCAGCGCTCGTATACAGTATAATGGTATTTGCGCAGTAATTTTGTGGCACGTTCATAAGAAGACTTATCGTACATTTCAATTTTTAATACGCCTTCTTCAAATTCACGGTTGTGTATAATTCCAATATTTTTGATGCTTAAATTATTGCTGGCTAAGATGGCAGCGATGGCAGCAATTCCGCCGGCTTCGTCAATTAAGTCGCAGTAAAGCTCAAAGACGGTTTTCATCGGGCCTTTTGGTGCAACGGACAGAGAATCCCTGTAATCTTTGGAAGACTGAAAAAAGCTGCGCACGCCTTTGGCGTCAGAAGCCGCGATTTTTTTCTGTATATTGTGCAGTTTGGCCTGATAAGCATCCAGCATTTGAAGAATCTGCTCTTTATTTGTCATACAGATTTCCTCCCACATAACCGGAGAAGAACTGGCGATCCTTGTAATATCACGAAATCCGCCGGCAGCAATCGTTTTCATCGTTTCCATGGAATCATCCGATTCTTCTACAAAATTGACTAAAGCGGCAGCAATGATGTGCGGCAGATGGCTGATTGCGGCCGTTGCGGCATCATGGGCATCGTAATTTAACAGCATGGGAATTGCTCCCAGAGATTCTATAAAACTTTTAAATTCCTGTACATAGGCCGGATTTACGGCAGAAGAAGGCGTAATGATATAATAGGCATTTTCCAGTAAATAGGCCGTTGCATTGGAAAGACCTGTTTTTTCAGAACCTGCCATAGGATGTCCGCCGATAAAATGGGATTCCATACCCAGTGCCGCAACTGCTCTGTGTATATCGCCTTTTACGCTGCCGACATCTGTTAAAATGCAGGAATCCTTTATGATGTGCTGCAATTGTTTGATATAAATAATGTTCTGCTGTACCGGAGTGCATAAGAAGATATAATCACAGTCAGAAAATTCTTCCATCGAAGCATTTTTCCCGTTTTCAATCAGACCTTCCTCATAAGCTGTGGTAATTGTAGACTGATGTCCGGATAATGCGGTAATTTTAATTTCAGGATGAATCCGTCTGCATGTTTTTACAATGGAACCGCCGATTAAGCCCAATCCGATAAAGCCAAGTTTTTTGATAGACATAAAATCCTCCTGTTTGTGTAGTACCTGATTTATTTAATCATAATATGTCTGTTTGGAAAAGTCAACACTTTAAAGTGTTGAAGCAAACGGGAAAAATGTTTTACTTTTTACATCCACGCCAGTTATTCTGCTGACAGGCGACAGGCCAATATGCAAAGTATGACAAATAAAAATGTATAATTTGCATAAAATAGTTGTAATATTGACAAGAATTTAGTAAAATGTAACCATACAAGAAGACAGAATTTTCTGTCATGAACTAGATTGGAGGATTTATTATATGAATGTTTACACAACTGACAAGATTCGCAACGTAGTACTTCTCGGACACGGAGGATGCGGGAAGACCAGCCTGGTAGAAGCGATGGCATATTTATCGGGTCTCACAAACCGAATGGGAAAAGTAAGTGACGGCAATACGATCAGTGACTTTGACAAAGAGGAAACCAAGCGTCTTTTTTCAATCAGCACTTCTGTTGTTCCGATTATCTGGGAAGATACGAAGATTAATATTTTAGATGCACCCGGTTATTTTGATTTTGTAGGAGAAGTAGAAGAAGCCGTATCTGTAGCAGATGCAGCAATCATCGTAATCTCCGGAAAAGCAGGCATTGAAGTCGGAACCAAAAAAGCATGGGAGATCTGTGAAAAATATAAACTTCCGAGAATGGTATTTGTAACGGATATGGATATAGATGAAGCAAGTTACCGTCAGGTTATAGAAGATCTTCAGGAATTATACGGAAAGAAAATTGCTCCTTTCCATCTTCCGATTCGTGAAAACGGTGAATTTGTCGGTTATGTTAACGTACTGCAGCAGAAAGCAAAGCGCTGGACAAAAGACGGCGGTATAGAGAAAGCAGATGTACCGGCTTATTCCAGAGAACATCTGGAAAGTTACAGAGAAGCGCTTATGGAAGCCGTAGCTGAGACAAGCGAAGAACTGATGGACAGATACTTCGGCGGAGAAGAATTTTCAGAGGATGAGATTCGTCAGGCACTCCGTGTCAATGTAGCGGACGGAAGTATTGTTCCGGTACTTATGGGCTCTAATATACTGGCAAGAGGTGTATATACGCTTCTGGTAGATATTGTAAAATATCTTCCGGGTCCGGATAAAAGGACGTGTGCCGGTATCAATGCAAAGACAAACGAAGTATATCAGGCGGATTATGATTTTTCAAAACCAAAATCAGCGTATGTCTTTAAGACAATCGTAGACCCGTTTATCGGAAAATATTCTCTGATTAAAGTAAACTCCGGCGTATTAAAGACTGATGATGTACTTTACAATTACCATCAAAGTGCAGATGAGAAGATTGGAAAGCTTTACGTATTAAGAGGAAACAAAACGGAAGAAGTCAAAGAACTGCATGCCGGTGATATAGGCGCTCTGGCCAAACTGACCAACACTTCCACCACAGATTCTTTGTCCACAAAGGCTAATCCGATTCATTACATACGGACAAATATGCCGGTTCCTTATACGTATATGCGCTATCAGGCAAAAAACAAGGGTGATGAAGATAAGATTTCACAGGCGCTGCAGAAGCTTACAATGGAAGATCTGACCTTAAAGACCGTCAATGACAGCGGAAACGGCCAGACTCTTTTATACGGAATGGGCGAGCAGCATTTAGACGTTGTCGTAAGCAAGCTGTTAAATAAATATAAAATTGAAGTAGAACTTTCCAAACCAAAAGTTGCCTTCCGTGAGACAATTCGTAAAAAATCAGATGTAGAATCCAAATATAAGAAGCAGTCCGGCGGACATGGACAGTATGGACATGTTAAGATGACATTTGAGCCGTCCGGAAATATGGAAGAAGCATATGAATTTGAACAGATTGTAGTAGGAGGCGCCGTACCGAAGAATTATTTCCCGGCTGTTGAAAAAGGCGTTCAGGAAGCTGTTTTAAGAGGACCTCTTGCAGCATATCCGGTAGTCGGTGTCAAAGCCGTGCTTTATGACGGTTCTTATCATCCGGTGGATTCTTCCGAAATGGCATTTAAAACAGCTGCAAGACAGGCATTCAAGAAAGGTTTTCTGGAAGCATCTCCTGTTTTGTTAGAGCCGATTGTATCCTTAAAAGTTGTTGTACCGGATACTTATACCGGAGATATTATGGGTGATTTGAACAAGCGCCGTGGAAGAGTGCTGGGAATGAATCCGGTGGAAGGCGGAAAACAGGAAATTATTGCTGACGTGCCGAGCATGGAATTATTTGGCTAAAATACAGACCTCCGTTCCATGACAGGCGGCGCAGGTGATTTTTCCTATGAATTTGCAAGATATGAACAGGCTCCGTCAGATATTCAGGAGAAAGAGATTGCCGCAAGGGCAAACCATTTAGACAGTCCGGAATAAGGAAGCATAAACAGAGCCCGGAAGCTGCAAACTATTACAGGACATGAAACACTGAAAATCATTTTCAAAGAAATGGGGCGTTTATATGAAGAAATGTTTTTCCGTGATGTTTGTTATCATTTTTGTAATACAGGAACCGTCCCTTTCAAAAGCAAATTATTTTGAAAGGGATGTGTACCGCAGCAGACAGGCCTATATGTATTCTGCAACAGAGAAAGCCGTAAACTTTAAGGATATTGAATCGGATGATGTATTTCGAATTCAATATTATTTAAATGGGGGAACGTTTTTGGCCGGAAGTCCGGCAGAATATCGTCCGGATGACCTGCCTGTTGTGCCAAAGCAGCCGGTACGGGAAGGATATAATTTTTCTGGATGGTATACAGACAGTTCTTTTTCACATAAAATTCATCAGATTGACGAAGACAGCATAGGCAATTATCAGCTATATGCCAAGTGGACAAGATGCATCAATAACGATTACAGTGTACAGATGTATTCTTACCCCAATACGAAAGAGTCGGATTCTGCAAATAAAAAGCTGAGAAATTTAAACTATGATTTTCTGCGGAATGTTAAAATTCCGGGGATGCCTTCGACAAAAGAGGCGGATGTGTATGAAAACCGGATTATGGATACCAGCCAGTGTCCGCAGGGAATCTGTACCACAGATGAATATCTGCTGGTCAGCGCTTACAGCAGCGGAAGCGAAAGTTTGGGATGCATCTATATATTTGATCGAACAAGCGGAGAGTATCTGGTATCCCTTGGATTGAAAAAATACAGCCATCTGGGAGGAATTACTTTTGACGGGGAGAATGTCTGGGTATGTCATTCGCAAAGCAGTTCATTAGAATGCATTCCTTATTCGTATATCAGACAGACTGCTTCCCGAAAACAGAAGTCTCTGATTGACTGTACAAAGATGTTTGAAGAATATCATGTATTGAATGTGCCGTCGTGCATTGCATATTATGACGGCAGGCTTTGGGTAGCGACGCATACAAAGTTTTTAAATTCTAAAATGGCGGCATATAAAATTACAGAAAACGGTCTGCGTCAGGTGAAAAGCTGCCGGATACCGGATAAAGTGCAGGGAATTGCTTTCGATGAAGCCGGAAAAGTTTATATAAGTACTTCTTACGGCAGAACAAAATCATCTTATCTGAAAATCTATCATTCCATTGATGCACTTCACAGAAAGCCGGATAACCCAATGCTCAAAATAGAAATGCCTCCCTGCGCGGAGGAAATTGCCCTGACGGACGGCTCTCTTTATGTTTTGTTTGAATCAGCGGGAGAGAAGTATTTTGAAGGTACAGACGGAAAGGGACGCAGTGTGGCACCGATTGAAGAAGTGCTTGTATTGTCTCAAAGTTCTATTTTTTAATTATAATTTATGCTGTAAGTCATTCAGTGCAATAGCATTTACTTTTTAAAAAATGAATAAAAACAGGTAATAAATACAAAACGGACAAAGTATGGAAATATCCGTTACAAGCTGGAAGATATTATAATTACCGGTCTGTGGAGTTGAAGACTTTGCTGATATGGAGGGATTTGACAAAAGCCGCCAAAAACATCTTACAGAATTTCTTGAACTTCCAAACGGCATATCTGACAGCCATACATCTGGGGACAGCATTTATGGGCAAGGGGATACTTTGTGGCAAGCAGTGGGAATGTAACAGATGAAGTATGATAATCCAATGTACCATACGAAAGGCGGCAATAATACAATAGACAAAGTGTATTTATTGTCTATTGATGACGTGTCAAATTTCAAATATGGATTTTGTGAAAAGTATGATACTTGCAGAAATGATTGTTGTGCAAAGGCAAGTGAGTATGCCAAAAGAAGAGGAGTAGAAACTATGCCCGGAGGATGGTCTGGGACATGTGAATGGTGGTTGCAGTCGCCATGATATGATGCAGGAAGTGCATCAGTGATTGAGAAATATACCGGTTACACTTCTTATCGCAGCTCTTATCTGGAGGTTTGTAAAATAGCCTGTATACCGGCTTTGCGTATCAATATTGCGTCTGAACAGTGGTTTATGGAAGGTTCAGAAAATGAAGGAAACGAAAGAAACGAGAAGATTGCTTTACAAACAACTTCGATTCAGGGTAAAATCAAAGCGAAAAAGAGAGGTTTTTTGATTAAGTGGAAAAAACAAAGCGCTGTAACAGGTTATCAGATACAATA
>CAOKHR010000079.1 GCA_948468325.1 uncultured Lachnospiraceae bacterium
GTACGTAAGCTGCGAAAATACCGCAGCTAAGTACCGGCGGCAGCAAAAAGCCCTGTCATCAGATTATATCTGCCGCACAACTACATCTTGAAAATCCCAATATCCTGCCCTGCCGCAAGCAGTCATTCAAAAGATTCGCTGGTTCGTAAATCTACTCTTCGTCCCCAGCACTGAATTGAATATCCGTGAAATAACAAATCTCAATACAACGATACGTCCCCACCCGAACCAACGCAGCGGCCAGGCCTTTTGGACAAGAATCCGTTGAGCTGGGATGAGGCTGTACGCTAGTTGTACAAAATATACAATTGAGCTGCAGGGCCTTTTGGCGCCGCCGGTACTTAGCTGCGGTATTTTCGCAGCTTACGTACCGCTGCGAGCGCCAATGAGCGCAAGCGCGCCCGGCGGCCAATTGTATATTTTGCACAACGACCGTCCCCACAACCTCCACCCACACACCCAGTCATCCACCTGATACCAAAAGCTGCCGTCAGTACCATTACTGCGGCAGCTCCCCCTGTAAATCACTACAGCTTATGCGCTCTTTGATTTTAATAATATGGATTCCTCTTTTTTCTCATCAACGGAATCTATAAAACCTTTTTCTTCTACCATCTTTCTGCTTATCGTGCATTCTTCTATATTTTTGTCAGAAGGAACCGCGTACATCAGATCCATCATAACATTTTCCATAATTGCACGCAGTCCTCTGGCACCTGTCTGTCTCTCCAACGCTTTTTCTGCAATTGCTTCAATTGCATCTTTATCAAAATGCAGTTCTACCCCGTCCAGTGCAAGAAGTGTCATGTACTGCTTTACAAGTGAATTTTTCGGTTCTGTCAGAATACGGACCAAAGCTTCTTTATCCAGTGAATCCAATGCCACAGTAACCGGCACACGGCCGATAAATTCCGGTATCAGGCCGAATTTGATAAAATCCTGGGGCATTGCGCGTTTGAATGCTTCTCCCGCATTTATATCTTTTCTGTCTCTGACAATTCCGTTAAATCCGATTGTTTTTTTATCCATACGTGTCTCGATTATTTTCTCAAGACCGTCAAAGGCACCGCCGCAAATAAAAAGAATATTTGACGTATTAATCTGAATCAGTTCCTGCTGCGGATGCTTTCTTCCGCCCTGCGGCGGAACAGAAGCAACCGTTCCTTCTAATATTTTTAACAGCGCCTGCTGCACACCTTCGCCGGAAACATCTCTTGTAATCGAAACATTTTCTGATTTCTTGGTTATTTTATCAATTTCATCAATATAAATGATTCCATGCTGCGCACGTTCAATATTGTAATCTGCCGCCTGAATAATTTTTAATAGAATGTTCTCTACATCCTCACCCACATAACCTGCCTCTGTCAGTGTTGTAGCATCCGCAATAGCAAAAGGTACATTTAAAATACGTGCCAGTGTCTGTGCCAGATAAGTTTTACCGGAGCCGGTAGGGCCTAACATCAAAATATTGCTCTTCTGCAGCTCCACGTCAAGACTGTCTCCTGCGAGAATCTTTTTATAATGATTGTAAACAGCCACGGATAATACTTTTTTGGCAGTATCCTGCCCAATGACGTATTCATCCAAAAAAGCTTTCATTTCTTCCGGCTTTAACAGATTAATCTCCTGCTCCTGTCCGGGTATATCTAAGTCTTCCTCTTCGGCTAATTCTTCCTCAATAATCTCAGCACAAATATCTACACATTCATCACAAATATATGCTCCGCTTCCGCTTGGTCCCGCGATCATCTTTCTGACCTGCTCCTGGGTTCTGCCGCAGAAGGAACAGCGGACTTTCTCTCCTCCGATTATATTTCTTCCTGCCATAATTATACTCCGCTAAATTTAATTTTATTTTTCACGATTAGTAATGACGAGATCGATTAATCCATATTCTTTTGCTTCCTGTGCGGAAAGGTAATGATCTCTTTCCGTATCCGCTGCAATTACTTCGTATGGTTTTCCTGTATTATCTGCCAGAATCTGATTTAAACGCTTCTTGGTTTTTAAAATATTCTCCGCCGCAATTTCGATTTCCGTTGCCTGTCCCTTTGCTCCCCCGGAAGGCTGATGAATCATAATCTCGGCATTCGGCAGCGCCATTCTCTTGCCCTTTGTGCCTCCGGCCAGCAAAAATGCTCCCATGCTTGCCGCCATTCCGATACAAATTGTGGATACGTCACATTTAATATACTGCATGGTGTCATAAATTGCAAGCCCTGCCGTTACAACACCGCCCGGAGAATTGATATATAACTGAATATCTTTTCCGGGATCTTCTGATTCCAGAAACAAAAGCTGTGCTACTGTCAGGCTTGCGGTTGTCTCATTGACCTCTTCCCCCAGAAAAATAATTCTGTCTTTTAATAACCGTGAGTAGATGTCATAACTCCGTTCGCCTCTGCTCGTCTGCTCAATGACATAAGGTACTAAACTCATATCTTTCGCCTCCTCATTATAAATGACCGGCTCTTTCAGAGCCGGCCCATAAATTTATTTGCTCTTAATTATTCGCTTTCTTTTACATTGTCCATAATCAGTGCAATGGCCTTTTGAATTGCAAGATCTTTCTTCATGGAATCTTTCTCGGAATCGCCTAACATCTCTAATATCTTATCGCTTTCCATGCCGTATGCAGCCGCCATCTTCTCGGCCTCAGCCTTTACATCATCTTCCGTGACTTCTATCTTCTCTTCTTCGGCTATTTTTTCTAATACCAGGCTGCTTTTGATACGCTTCACCGCATCCGGCCTTACCTGGTCTTTTAATTTATCCACTGTCAGACCGGAGAACTGCATATACTGCTCAAAACTCAATCCCTGCTGTGAAATCCTCTGCGCAAACTCGTCAATCATAACTTCCACCTGAGTTTCTGTCATTGCTTCCGGTATCTCCATGGAAGAACTCTCTACAATCTTGTCAATTGCCTCGTCTTCCTGTGCATGCCTTGCTTCTGTCTCTTTTGTCTCTGTAAGACGTTTTTTCACATCTTCCCGATATTCCTCCAGCGTATCAAATTCCGATACGTCCTGCGCAAATTCATCATCTAATTCCGGCAGCTCTTTTGTCTTAATTTCGTGAATCTTAACCTTAAACATTGCCGGTTTGCCTGCAAGATCCTCTGCATGGTACTCTTCGGGGAAAGTTACGTTTATTTCTGCTTCATCGCCGCTGTTCTTTCCGATTAACTGCTCTTCAAATGTATCAATAAAGGAGTGGGAACCGATTTCCAGAGACTGGTTTTCACCTTTGCCGCCTTCAAACGCAATTCCGTCAACAAATCCCTCGTAATCAATGACTGCCGTGTCTCCTTCTGCAATCGGACGATCTTCTACCGTAATAATTCTTGCATTGTTGTTTCTCTCTTTTTCAATTGCCTCAGCAACCTCATCATCTGTTACGGTTATATCAGCTTTCGCTACAGCGACACCTTTGTATTCACCAAGCGAAACCTCAGGCTTTACAGCTACTTCCGCCGTAAAAATAAATGGTTTGCCTTTCTGAATCTGAGTGATGTCGATTGTCGGGCGGGATACAATATCAATACCGGATTCGTCTGCCGCCGGTCCATAATTCTCACGAATCAGCTGATTTGCCGCGTCCTCATAAAAAATTTCCGGACCATACATTTTTTCAATCATGTTCCTCGGCACTTTACCCTTACGGAATCCCGGAAGGCTAATCATGTTCTTTTGTTTTAAATATGCTTCCTGCAATGCCTTCTCCAGCTTATCCTCAGATACTTCGATTGTAAGCTTTGCCATATTATTTTCTAAAGTTTCTACTTGTACGCTCATGCTAACTGTTTCCTCCTTCGCTGCAGTCATTCAGATATTATATCATATGAGTTATTAAATTACAAGAAAATTAATTCGAAAGATTCTTCGCAACTTCCAACTGATATTCCGGTATGGCTTTTTCCATAGAAAGCGCCTCGTTAATATCAAAATCTACAAAGTCGCCGTTCCGGTAAGCCACAACACGGTTTGATTTGCCCTGGCAGAGCAGATTTACCGCATAAGCTCCCATAATCGATGCATATACACGGTCTTTACAAGTCGGACTTCCGCCGCGCTGCATGTGGCCTAAAATCGTCGCTCTCGTCTCCATTCCGGTCGCTGCCTCAATTCGCTTCGCCATGCTCACAGAATGGCCGATGCCTTCTGCGTTTACAATAATATAATGCTTTTTCCCGCGTTTTCTGTTTTCAATAATGTGATTTACCAGTTTCTGTTCATCGTAATCATAGCGCTCCGGCAGAAGAATGTCTTCTGCGCCGTTGGCAATTCCTGTCCAGAGCGCAATATAACCTGCGCCGCGTCCCATTACTTCAATGATGCTGCAGCGCTCGTGGGACGTCGATGTATCACGCACTTTATCAATTGCCTGCATTGCCGTATTGACTGCCGTATCAAATCCAATCGTATACTCCGAACAATTAATGTCCAGATCAATCGTACCCGGAATGCCGACGGTATTAATTCCAAATGACGCAAGCTTTTGTGCGCCGCGGAAAGAACCGTCTCCTCCGATGACGATTACCCCGTCAATTCCGTGCTTTCTGCAGATTTCAGCGCCGCGCTTCTGCCCTTCTTCTCTTGTGAATTCTTCGCATCTTGCCGTCTGAAGGATCGTACCCCCGCGCTGTATCGTATCGGATACGTCTCTTGCCTGCATATCAATAATCTCTTCTGCCAGAAGTCCTGCATATCCTCTTTTAATTCCCTTTACCGCGAGCTTTTTGCCAAGTGCTTCACGGACAACTGCACGAATTGCAGCATTCATTCCGGGGGCATCGCCGCCGCTGGTCAGTACGCCTATTGTTTTCATTTCCTTTGCCATGCACAATCCCTCCTGTTGATGTTCACTTTAAAATCCGTCTCAATTTCTTTTATTTTAATATCTTTACCCTCTGTTTTCAATAGCCTTTTCTACAACTTTTACATTTTTTGCACCGAATTTTTCTGCAAGCTTCTCCTGAAGCTTTTTATCAATGCAGACACTGCGGCTTGCCGGAAGACGCTTTATTGCTTTATCGGAAGAAAGATAGATTACGACCTCATCATTTCCGTCGGAGTCCGCAAGCGCCCCGTAAAGTTCTTCTTCTTTTGTCTTAAATGCCTCCTTATCCGCAAACTGTATCCACAGTTCTCTTTTTGCAGCATCAAACGGATATACCTTTTCGCAGATCACTTTGCCGTTTTTTTCCTCTTCTACATTGGCTCTTCCGCGGATAAAGACTTTTTCTTCTTTCTGCATCAGCATCTGGTTTTTCTCATAGTCTCTCGGAAAAACGACAACTTCCACTGTTCCAAACAAATCCTCAACTGTCAGAAAGGCCATAGCCTGATTATTTTTGGTATACTTAACCGTTTTATCCGTTATCATGCCTCCGACCGTAACCCGTTCGCCGTCTCTGACTTTTGTTGCTCCGGTTTCCTCATCCAGCAGAAAATCCGCAGTAACAGCAGTGATATTTTTCCGCCAGCATCCCTCATATTCTTCTAACGGATGTCCGCTGATGTATACGCCCAGTACTTCTTTTTCAAATCCAAGCAGAAGCTCTTTTTCATACTCTCCTACATCCGGCAAAACGTCTTCATACTCTTTTCTCTCTTCTTCTGACACCAGATCAAATAAACTCATCTGTCCGGTCATGGAATTTTTTTTCTCCTGGCTTATGCCGTCCATCATAGATACATAAGAAAACATCTTCTGCTTTCTGGTTCCGGCAAGATTATCCATCGCGCCGGCCTTAATGAAGTTCTCAACTGCTCTTTTATTCACTTCGCTGCCGCTCATTCTCGAAAGGAAGTCCCGCAGTGAAGAAAACTTTCCTCCCCGCTGCCTTTCCTCTAAAATAGCGGCAATCACGGGACGTCCTACACTTTTGATCGCGGAAAGCCCGTAACGGATTTTATTGCCGGAAACAGAAAACTCGCTTTCCCCTTCATTTATATCGGGCGGAAGGATTTCAATCCCCATCTTTCTGCAGGTTAAAATATATTCTGAAACTTTCGTCACATGGTCCTGCACGGAAGTCATCAGCGCCGCCATATATTCTACCGGATAATAATATTTCAAATATGCCGTCTGATAAGCCACGACTGCATAAGCGGCCGCATGGGATTTATTAAACGCATATTTCGCAAAATCAATCATTTCATCAAATATTTTATTGGCCGTTTTCTCTTCAATTCCGTTTGCCAGACAGCCGGGCACATTTTCTTCCTGATTCCCGTAGACAAAATTTTTACGCTCCTGTTCCATCACAGACTGCTTCTTCTTCGACATGGCGCGCCGCACCAGATCGCTTCGTCCCAGAGTATAACCTGCCAAATCCCGTACAATCTGCATTACCTGTTCCTGATACACAATACAGCCATACGTAGGCTCTAAAATCGGTTCCAGCTGCGGACAGTCGTAAGCAATTTTTCCCGACTGGTTTTTGCCCCTGATATATGCCGGAATAAAATCCATCGGTCCCGGCCGGTAAAGCGCAATCCCCGCAATGATGTCTTCCAGATTCTGCGGTTTTAACTCTTTCATAAAGTTCTTCATGCCCGCGCTTTCCAGCTGGAACACACCGTCTGTCTTTCCGGTTCCCAAAGATTCAAAAACTTTTTTATCGTCAAAATCTATCTTGTCAATATCCAGAGAAATGCCATGGTTTTTCTCTGCCATTTTTACTGCATTCAAAATGACAGTCAGCGTTCTAAGCCCCAGAAAATCCATTTTAAGAAGACCCAGCTCTTCAATCGTCGTCATCGTAAACTGCGTGGTAAGCATCCCGTCAATTCCAAGGCAGAGCGGCACATATTCTTCCATCGGCTTCTGGGAAATTACGACTCCGGCAGCATGTGTCGAAGAATGCCGCGGCAGCCCCTCTAACCTTTTGGACATATCAATCAGCCGCTTCACACTCTCGTCGTTCTCATACCGTGTACGCAGCTCCGGATTCATCTTCAGCGCTTTCTCAATCGTGATTCCCAGCTCATTCGGAATGCCCTTTGCTATAACGTCTACAAAAGCATACGGCAGATCCATCACACGGCCCACGTCGCGGATAACGCCCCGCGCCGCCAGAGTACCAAACGTAACAATCTGCGTTACGCAATCCCTGCCGTATTTATCAATGACATAGTCAATGACTTCCTGACGTCTTTCAAAGCAAAAATCTACGTCAATATCAGGCATGGAAATACGTTCCGGATTTAAAAACCGTTCAAAAATCAAATGATACCGAATCGGATCTATATTTGTAATTCCGGTTGTATAAGATACCAGGCTTCCGGCAGCGCTTCCGCGCCCCGGCCCTACAATAATTCCGTTTTCCCTTGCAAAACGTATATAATCCCACACAATCAGAAAATATTCCACATATCCCATATTCCGGATTACATCCAGCTCATACCGGAGCCGTTCTTTCAATTCCTCCGTTACGTCTGTATAGCGTTCTTTTAAACCCTCATAACAGAGCTTTTCCAGAAATTCATATGTTGTAAATCCATCCGGAACAGGAAAATCCGGAAGTTTTGTTTTTCCGAATTCAATTTCCACATGGCAGCGGTCTGCAATTTTCTGCGTATTTGAAACTGCTTCCTGTGCATAAGGGAAAAGCTTTCGCATTTCCTCTTCGGATTTGACATAATACTGCCCGCCCTCATAGCGCATGCGGTTTTCATCCGCCAGCTTTTTTCCCGTCTGAAGGCACAGCAGAATATCATGGGAATCCGCATCTTCTTCGTACGTATAGTGCACATCATTCGTTGCCACCAGCTCAATTCCCGTTTCTTTGGAAAGCCTTAAAAGCTGCTGGTTTACTGTCTGCTGCTGTGCAATCCCGTGGTCCTGCAGTTCCAGAAAGAAACTGCCTTTGCCAAAGCATTTCTGATATTTTAGCGCCGTCTTTTTTGCCTCGTCATAAAGTCCTTTTACCAGATACCGCTGCACTTCTCCGGCAAGGCATGCGCTAAGTGCAATAATTCCCTCGTGATAGGTCAAAAGCACTTCCATATCTACTCTCGGCTTATAATAATAACCGTCCACAAAACCCCTGGAAACAATTTTGACCAGATTGCTGTAGCCCGTATCATTTTCGGCTAAAAGCACCAGATGATAATACCGGTCCTCGCCATGGACGGTCTCTCTGTCAAATCTGGAATTGGGCGCAACATAAACCTCACAGCCCAATATCGGATTAATTCCCGCTTCTTTCGCTGCTTTGTAAAATTCAATTACTCCATACATAACGCCATGGTCAGTAATTGCCGCCGCATTCATTCCCAGCTCTTTTACTCTGGCAACGTATTCTTTTATCTTATTCGATCCATCCAGAAGACTATATTCCGTATGGACATGCAAATGGGTAAATGCCATCGTAATACCCCGTTTCTTTCATCCGGACAGACTACTGTTTTCCCGTACTTCCAAACCCGCCGCGGCTTTCATTTTCCAGTTTTTTACATTCTTCAAACACAATCACCGGCTGGTGTTTAAAAATACGGAACTGACAGATTCTGTCATTTTTCTCAATTACCGTATCCCTTGTGGCATAAACAGGCATACGCCACATATCTTCATCTCCGCAGTAAGAATGATCGATAATCCCGACACTGTTTGTCTGCAGAATTCCATAATTTTTAAAGGTGGAACTTCTGGGCACCAGATGTCCCTCATATCCATTGGGAAGCTGCATGGCAACGCCTAACGGAATTAACCGGAACTCGCCTGCTTTTAATTCCACCCGTTCCGACGCGCGCAGATCAATCCAGTCAGATTTCCCGTCTATATATCTTAACTTTTCCACATCGTCTGAAAAATACTTAATTCGAATTGTCTCCATATGATTTCACTGCTCCCATTCCAAATCACTGTGCTCTGTCTTTTTATCGCGCAGCATAAGCTCCGTTACTGCTTCTTTGGCAGGCTTGTTGTGAAACAAAACTTCGTTTACCTGTTCGATAATCGGCATGGATACCTGATA
>CAOKHR010000080.1 GCA_948468325.1 uncultured Lachnospiraceae bacterium
CAGCCAAATAACTCTGCCGCTCAACTACGTTTCTGAAATATCAGATTTACAGCTTCCTGTTTTTATCTGATATGTTCCTAATATTTAGTATACTTTGTCATGCCGCAAAATACAATCTATTTTCCAATTTATGATGTGTAATTTTATTTTCGGTTTTGAACTGTATATGTGGTTTACTCCGTATAGCTCCAAACCGGCATTAGGCAATCATTTTCATACCTAATGTCTAATTTTGAAAAAATGGCTATAATCCAAAAAACCGAGTAAAATTTTATACTATCCCAATTCATATACGCCATAATTATATCCAAAAGGTATACCCAAAGGGCATCTCAATATGACACACCCTTTCAGGGTGGTCACAAAAGGTATACCCGAGGGCATCCCAATATGACACACCCTTTCAGGGTGGTCACAAAAGGTATATTTAAAAAACAGCTGCACAGCAGATCCTGTTTGGTGGCTGGGCTTTTTGCTGCCGCCGGTACTTCGCTGCTGTATTGTAGCTGCTTATGTACCGCTGCGAGCAGCAATTTGCGGGCGCGTGCCCTGCAGCAAATTGTATCTGCTGTGCAGCGTCCGTTTCAAATATACCCCTCTCTATTCCGACAAAATCTTCTCAATACTGACTAACTTCACGCATACCACAAATATATTTGTCGCCGTCTCTAAATCTTCGATACTTGGATATGTCGGCGCAATACGGATAATAGAATCTTTCGGATCTTTGCCATATGGGAACGGCGCTCCTGCCGGGGTCATAATGACACCTGCTTTTTTTGCTCTGGAAACAATTTCTTTTGCACAGTTTTCCAGCGCCTGATAGCAGATAAAATAGCCGCCCTTTGGGCAGTACCAGTTACCGGCTCCTATATCTTCAAGTTCTCTTGCAAGAATATCCAGCACCATTTCGAATTTCGGCCGGAGAATGTCCGCATGTTTTCTCATATGCTCGGTAATTCCGTGAATGTCCTTGAAAAATCTCACGTGACGAAGCTGGTTTACCTTATCATAACCGATTGTCTGCACCGAAAGCTGTTTCTTAATATCCTCTAAATTATTTGCGGAAGCCGCAATTGCAGCTACGCCGGAACCCGGAAAACTTATTTTAGAAGTTGAGCAGAATTTATATACCATATCGGGATTGCCTGCCCGTTTGCATTCTGCAAAAATCTCCACCAGATTATCCTGGTCAATATCATATAGATGATGTACGCCATACGCATTATCCCAGTAAATTCGAAAGTCTTTTGCCGCAGGCTTTAACCGTGCAAAGCGGCGCACCGTTTCATCCGAATAAGTAATGCCCTGCGGATTGGAATACTTCGGTACACACCAGATTCCCTTGATGGCATCGTCATTTGCTACCAGTTCTTCTACCATATCCATATCCGGACCTGTCGGCAGCATCGGAATATTAATCATTTCAATTCCAAAGTGCTCTGTAATTGCAAAATGCCTGTCATATCCCGGAACAGGACATAAAAATTTTACTTTATCGAGCCTGCACCACGGAGTACTGCCCATAACTCCATGGGTCATGGAACGCGCAACTGTATCATACATAATATTCAGACTGGAGTTTCCGTAAATAATAATATTATCCGGGTTACATTCAATCATATCTCCAAGCAGGACTTTCGCTTCATGGATTCCGTCTACTACACCGTAATTTCTGCAGTCTGTACCGTCTTCACAGGCAAGATCCACGCCGCTGTGCAGCACATCCATCATCCCCATGGAAATATCGAGCTGCTCCGCGGAAGGCTTTCCTCTGGACATATCCAGCTGCAGGCCCCGCATCTGATATTTTCTGTACTCTTTTTCCAACTGCTCTTTTTCCTGTAACAATTCTTCTTTTGACATTTCAAGGTATGATTTCATATCTGATCCTCCTGATTTTTTATTTTATCTAAATATTCCATGACCTGTTTTTCATAGCCCATTCCGTCCGGCTTATAGAAACGCATTTCTGTCAGTCCGTCCGGAAGATACTGCTGTTTCACATAGTGCATGGGATAATCGTGCGCATATTTATATCCGATGCCCCGTCCTAATTTGGGCGATGATTTATAATGCGAATCCTGCAAATGGGCGGGCACCTGTTCTGTTTTCGTATTTCTGACCGTTTCATACGCCCTGTCTATCGCCAGACAGGAAGTATTGCTCTTTGGAGCCGTTGCCACATAGATAACTGCTTCGGACAGGGGAATCTTTGCCTCCGGCATTCCAAGCCGCTCTGCCGCCAGAGCCGCACTGACAGCTACATTTAATGCATTCGGGTCTGCCATGCCCACATCTTCGGCTGCACAGATCATAACTCTTCTGGCAATAAACTTAATGTCTTCTCCGGCATAAAGCATTCTGGCGAGATAATAAACTGCCGCATCCGGATCGGACCCGCGCATGCTTTTAATAAATGCAGAAATCGTATCGTAGTGATTATCGCCATCCTTATCATATCTTACGGCTCTTTTCTGAATGCATTCCGATGCCACATCAAGCGTAATGTGAATTTTTCCGTCGCCGCTTCTTTATGTCGTTAAAATGCCAAGTTCTATCGCATTTAACGCCATTCTGGCATCCCCGTTGCTGACATCTGCCAGAAATTCAAATGCATCTTCATCTACGATAACGTCATAAGAGCCCATTCCCTTCACTTCATCAGTGGCTGCACGTTTTAAAAGTATTTTAACATCCTCTTTTGCAAGAGGCTTCAGCTCAAAGATAACCGAACGGGAAATAAGCGCCGGGTTTACTTCAAAATAAGGATTCTCTGTCGTTGCCCCTATCAATATAACCGTACCGTCCTCCACAAAGGGAAGCAGATAATCCTGCTGGCCTTTGTTAAACCTGTGAATCTCGTCAATAAAAAGTATTGTCTTTCTTCCGTACATGCCCATGGAATCTTTCGCTTTCTTTATTACGTCTTCCATGTCTTTTTTGCCGGCGGCAGTTGCATTAATCTGGGTAAATTCAGCGCTGGTAGTATTTGCAATCACCTTCGCAAGCGTCGTCTTTCCTGTCCCCGGCGGGCCGTAAAATAAAACGGAAGAAAGCTTATCTGCTTTAATGGCCCGGTACAGCAGTTTGCCTTTTCCGATAATATGCTGCTGCCCCACGACTTCCTCCAGCGTGGCAGGACGCAGCCTGGACGCAAGCGGCGATTCCTTCTCTTTATTTTGTTCACTTATATACTCAAATAGATCCATTCTTTTAATCTCCTGCATTTTAAGATACATGAGTTTTCGCTATTTTACAAGGTTAAATCCGAAATTAACATAACTTTCGATATTGTGACGGCGTGCATCCGTAAATTTCGCCAAAAGCTCTTGAAAAATAGCTCATCTCCTGAAATCCGCACTGGCCGCCAATAGACGAAACCGGAAGATCCGTACTTTTCAGCAGCTTTGCCGCATACTGCAATCGGTAATTTTTCAGGTATGTAATCGGCGTTATGCCAATTGTCTGGCGGAAACAGCGCATACATTCGCTTTCACTGACAGAAGCGCTGCCTGCAATCTGCCGGATGGAAATTGTTTCGTCAAAATGCTGCTGGATAAAATTTAACATCACTTTCATCCGTTCCGTCTGCCGCAGCGCTTTTTCGGAAATTTTTTTCTGCTGTCCGGACTGCCGCCTTAACAGCAGGGAAAGACAGCGGGACAAAGCATTTCTGGCCGCGATTTCATAGTCGTCTTTTTCCAGCACACAGACTTTCCACGCTGTCTGAATACAGGAAAGGATTTCCTTTTGCCAGTAAACGGATTTTTCCAGATAGATCCCAGTCAATGAACGGTCGGAAACTACCGGCAGAACATATTTCTGCCAGAACACACTGTCCATGCTGCCGCCAACCAGACGGGGATGGAATACAATGGAACGCTCTTCCATTTCTGCAGCGGAAGATTTTTCTACCGCATGCAAAATTCCCGCATTGATAAAACATCCGTTCCCTTCCGTCACTTCCTGCCTTTCGGAAGCAATCTGTATCAAAACGCTGCCCTGTTTTACAAAAATCACTTCCAGTTCATCATGCCAGTGCCAGGGAACGGGAACCGAACCCGTATGATTCACATAACACGCAACGGGAAAGGCAAACGAGCCATGCTCTTTAATTTCCCTTTTCTTATCATCCGTCACGCAGTCGCACAATCCAATCATTGCATCTCCTTTCAACTTTGACTGTTTTGTACTATTATATGGCAAAATAATTCTAAAAATCAAGTGTATATGGTGATATAATCCTATTCATAGCAAAAACGCATTATATTTCACACACATTTCCCGCCTGCGCTGCGGCGCAATGAAATTTAAATGTTCTGTCCTGCACTGTTTGAAAGTCATACAGCGGCAGGCACGGCATAAGAAAGGAGCCTCTGTTATGAATCGTAAGTTTTACAAAAAATTAATGTCTCTTGTACTGCCAATCGCATTCCAGCAGTTTATGCTTTCGCTCGTCGGAGCGTCTGACGCCCTGATGCTCGGCCTGATCAGTCAGGACGCCCTCTCAGCCGTTTCTCTGGCCGCACAGATTACGTTTGTGTTCAATCTGTTTCTGACGGCATTTTCCATGGGAACAAGCATGCTGGCCGCACAGTACTGGGGAAAGAAAGATTATGAAGCGCTGGAAAAAATTCTGGCTTTCGTACTCCGCTCCTCCCTTTTGGTTTCTTTTGTATTTTTTGCTGGAACCCTGCTGATTCCAAAACAGCTCATGTATATTTTTACGTCCGATCCGGCACTGGTAAACGCAGGCATTTCCTATTTACAGGTATCATCCGTTTCGTATCTGATGTGCGGAATTTCACAGATTTATCTCTGCATAATGAAAAACAGCGGCCACGCCATAAAAAGCACCATCATCAGCTCGACAGCCGTTCTGTTAAACATTACCTTAAACGCCGTATTTATTTTTGGTTTGGGAAATATTCCTGCCATGGGAATCGCAGGAGCTGCTTTTGCAACGGTTATTGCCAGAACGGCGGAAACTGCCTGGTCAGTAATGGCTTCTTCCAGAGCAGGAAGTATCCGGCTCAATATCCGGTTTTTCCTCCACACAGATAAATCTTTAGCAAAAACTTACTGGAAGCATTCGCTGCCAGTGCTGGGCAACCAGCTTGCCTGGGGATGCGGTTTTACCATGTACTCCGTTGTGATGGGACATATGGGAAGCGACGCCGTAGCAGCCAATTCCATTGCCAATATTGCCAAAAACCTGATGGTCTGCTTCTGCATTGGGATTGCAAACGGCGGCAGCATTATCGTGGGCAATGAGCTTGGGGCCGGAAATCTTGCACTTGCAAAAGAATACGGCAGAAAACTCTGCCGTCTGTCTGTTGTATCCGGCGCTGCATCCGGCGCACTGCTGTTAGCATTCTCCCCTTTGATTCTGCGTTTTGCAGCGCTAAACAGCCAGGCGGAAGAATACTTAAAATGGATGTTTTTTATCTGTTCTTACTATTTAATCGGAAAATCCATAAATTCAACGACAATCGGCGGCATTTTCAGTGCGGGAGGAGACACGCGCTTTGGTCTGGTCTGCGACGCCATAACGCTCTGGTGTATTACGGTCCCTCTGGGATGCATTGCCGCTTTCGTCTTAAACTGGCCGGTACTGGCCGTATACTTTGTACTGAATCTGGATGAAATCGTAAAACTTCCGGTCGTGTACAAACATTATAAAGAATACCTCTGGGTAAAAGATTTGACCCGCAAAGAAGCCGTGCAGTGTTAAACTCTCATTCTTCGGAAACCCGCTGGATATGCATGGCCAAATATCCGATTTCCACTTCGTCCAAAGGCTTTTTTAAATATTTTTCCAAATGCCCGCAGACAACGGAAGCCAGACGAAATGCCTCCGGAAATTTCACGGACATATAATCGTTCATATTTAAATTCAGTTTTTCACCCTTTACCGCCCGTGCCGCCATATACCGGACATGGTTCATCAAACGGTTATAAGAAAGAGACATCACATCGATAGAGGTGCCCGTCTCCTCCTCTACCAGCTGGATACACTCCCGAACGGTGCGGGCAATCTGCATGGAAAGCGCCACGTTTTCGTCTTCAATGGCAGAATGAATATGGAGTGCGATATAGCCGATTTCATGCTCGTCAATCTCCACGCCCAGCCTTTCCTTTAACATCGGACAGATCCGCTGCGCCGTCTTATATTCCATATGAAACAGCGCCCGTATATCCTCCGTCAAAGGATTGCTGATCTGCTCCTGATTTTCAATCCGCTTTACTGCAAATGCAATATGATCTGCCATGGGGAATAGAATTGCCCAGTCGATTTTGCCGAAAACATTTTCCGCTTCCTTTAAAATCTGCTGTGTAATTTCCAGAATGACAGGATCGATATTTTTTACCAGATCAAACGCCAAACCGCGCTGCGTCTTTTCCTGAAGTGAATATACCGTCCCATCCTTCGGAATTTCGATTCGCTCACTGACTTTTCTTCCAAAGCCGATTCCTTTTGCAATCAGAAGATACTCCTGATTGTCTTCCATCCCAATTCCGATTACCGTATTATGGTTTAACACCTTTTTCACTCTGAACATATTCCATTCCCCCGCAGATTTATTCTTTATTCATACGTATCGACTGCAAATAAAGCTTCTCCCGCCTTGATTGTTCCGCTCTTTAACAAACGCACCTTCTGTTTGTCGGACAGTTCCGTACAAAGCACCGGAGATGCCAGAGACGGCGCATTCTTTTTAATAAAATCTAAATCCAGCTTCATCAGGGCATCGCCTTTTTTTACTTTATCCCCGTCTTTTACAAATACTTCAAAACCCTGTCCGCTTAAATTCACCGTATCAATTCCCATATGAAGCAAGAGAGCCGTTCCGGATGCCGTTTCAAATCCAATGGCATGTTTTGTTTCAAATACGAAACAGACTTCCCCGTCTTCCGGCGCATATACCGTATTTTCTTCCGGAATTACCATGGCTCCGTCGCCCATCATCCGTCCGGCAAACGCTTCGTCCGGCGCTTCTGAAATATCTGCGGCCGTACCGTTTACGGGACTGTAAATTATTTCTGTCTTTGTAACTTTTCCGGCAGGCGATTCTTCTTTCGCCGAAATTTCCGCCTCATTTTTATTTTCCGCCGGAACATATTCTTCATCTGCAGCCGTCTCCAGATAATCCTCCAGATTTGATTTGATTACCGTAACACGCGGTCCGTAAATTACCTGCACACCGTTCCCCTTGTGTACAACACCGGAAGCTCCGGTTGCTTTTAACAAATTGTCATCCACCAACTCCGATTTATGCACCGTACAGCGCAGCCTTGTTGCACAGCAGTCTACGTCTGATATGTTTTTCTTTCCTCCAAGGCCCCTGCAAATAGCTGCCGACAATTCGTCCTCTTCTGAAAGCGCGCTTTCTTCTCCCGCGGCTCCCTGCTTTCGGGCATCCACGTCGCTTCTGCGGTAAAGTTTGACTTCTTCGCTGTCATCACGGCCCGGCGTTTTTAAATCCAGTTTTTTAATCAAAAACGAGAACAGGAAATAATAAACCACAAAATAAACAATCCCGACCGGAATGACCCAGATCCAGTTCGTCTTTGCATTGCCCTGAAGAATTCCAAACAGCGACAGGTCAATTAATCCGCCGGAAAACGTCATACCCACGCCTACGCCAAACACATGCATCAACATATAGGCAAATCCCGCAAACACGCAATGAATTACATACAAAAGCGGAGCTACGAACAAAAATGTAAATTCCAGCGGCTCAGTAATTCCCGTTACCATAGACGTCAGTGCAGCCGACATTAAAAGTCCCGCTACCGCCTTTTTCTTCTCCGGTTTTGCCACTTTATACATCGCAAGCGCCGCTCCCGGCAGCCCAAAAATCATCAGCGGGAATTTGCCGGCCATAAACCTTGTCGCCGAAACTGCAAAATGATCTACCGTAGGATCTCCGAGCTGGGCAAAGAAAATATTCTGTGCGCCCTCAATCAACTGGCCTCCCACTTCCATCGTACCGCCAAGCGCCGTCTGCCAGAAGGGAAGATAAAATACATGATGAAGTCCAAACGGAATCAGCGCACGCTCCATCAGTCCGTAAACCCATGTTCCCGCGTAGCCCGACTGCAGAACAACGCCTCCAATGGCGTAAATTCCCTGCTGGATGACCGGCCAGATAAAAAACATCAGAATACCGATGACTGTATACGCCAGACCGCAGACGATTGGCACAAACCTTGTTCCGCCAAAGAAAGAGAGCACCTGAGGCAGCTCAATCTTATAAAACCGGTTGTGCAGTGCGGCAACGCCAAGACCTACAATAATACCTCCGAACACGCCCATCTGAAGCGACGTAATGCCGACTACGGAAGTCGTCGCGCCTTCCAGCATCGCTTCCGGCCCTCCATGATTGACAATCATCGCCCCTATAGATGCATGCATAATAAAAAACGCAATTGCAGCAGAAAGTGCCGCCACTTCTTTTTCTTTTTTTGCCATGCCAATGGCGACGCCCATGGCAAAGATAATGGGAAGGTTGGAAAATACGATGTCTCCGGCTGCACTCATAACCTGTAAAACAGCATTTAACACTGTGCCCGGCCCCATAATTCCCATCAATCCGTAAGCTTCTAACATTGTTTCATTTGTAAAGGAGCCTCCTATACCAAGCAGAAGGCCTGCCACCGGCAGAATTGCAATTGGCAGCATGAAGGATCTTCCCACACGCTGCAGTACTCCGAAAATTTTGTCTTTCATGACTTTCCCTCCTGATTTTTATTTTGGATGTTTCTGTATGAAAATGCTCTCTTATTGCTTTGGGAGGTCATTTCCTATTTATCATGACGCAAAAAAGGCATCAACATACATAAACATCCTCGAAATTTATGTATAGTTAATGCCTGCATACCAGTTACATACTATATCACATGCAAAAGATAACATAAAAAAACTATTTTGTCAAGAAAACAATCACAGAAAAAATATTAACAAAAAATATTATTGC
>CAOKHR010000081.1 GCA_948468325.1 uncultured Lachnospiraceae bacterium
GAGGCGCAGGAAGATATTTTTCAGATTTGTGTCAATGAGGAAAAATTGGAAATTGAACAGACGACAGTCACGGAAGAAGGCGTGCTTGCGGAAGGAATTCTGACAGTTGGAATTCTTTATATGACAAACGATGAAACGATGCCGGTAAGCTCCGTGCGGGCGTTCCTTCCGTTTTCACAGACAATTGAAATGCCAAAAGCGGAAGGAAGCGTAAAAATTCACTTAGACGGAGGAATTGATCAGGTGACAACCGTACTTTCCGACAGCCGGAGCGTGGATGTGAAAGCCGTAATCAGCCTGAACCTTCTGGCTTTTGAACAGCAGGAGAGGCAGATGATTACAGATGTTGAAGAAGATGAACTGGATCTGGCCGCGCTGCAGCAAAGGCCGGGAATTGTCGGATATATTGTCAGAGAGGGGGACCGTTTGTTTGGCATTGCAAAAGAAAACCATACAACAATTGAGAATCTGATGGAAACAAACCATCTGACGAATATGTTTGTAAAGCCGGGGGAGAAACTTTTGATTATTAAAACGGTGGAATAGCATGTCCGCCATTCTGGGATGCCCTTTGGGTATACATAACAAAATCCAGACCTGTTTTGATCAGGTCTGGATTTTGTTATTTTGGCGGCATATGCCGGCAGTTGACGTATCGAATATCGTCTATAATTGCAGTAATATGCGACAGCTGCTGTTCTGTCAGACCGCTGATTTCTATATATTCCCGTTGATCCAGCCCAAGCATACAGTCGGTAGATACGGAAAAGAACTGTGCCAGACGAATGAGCATGTCAATGGAAGGCTGGATATTGTTGTTTTCCCAATTTGAAATGCTTTATTTCGTTACGCCGAGTGATTTTGCTAAATCTACCTGAGATAAATTTCTTGCCAGACGAAGCTGCCTGATGTTTTCGTTTAGCGTCATAATGCAAACTCCTAAGTGTCGATTATTTATATACTATTATAAAAAGATAATTGACTATCGAAAAATACTATAGTGTACTAATCATGGACAAATAAAGAATATATATTCTGAAAAATGGAAAAACAGGAGGATAATGATGAAAAGGAAATTCTTAAAAAAATTTTTGACATGTGCCATGGCTTTCTCGCTGATGGCCGCAGATGCTGCACCGGTTCTTGCGGCAGAAATGCAGTCAGAAGATATTGCCGCGCAGGAAAACCAGATATTACCGGAGGAAACGGAAGGTGCGGCGAATGATCTGCCGCTAACCGGTATGGAGGAAGATGCGGCCGCAGTTCCGCTGGCTTTGGAGGATACCACAGCAGAAGAGCCGGTGATTACTGCGCCTGTTATTCGTACAGACCAGTATTTGTCACATGTTTACTTTTACCTTGATTATGCCGGAACAAATACGGAGGCCTGTGAATTAAACGTAACGGCAAATAATGTAAATGTTTATTCAGTAAATTATTATGAGTCAGGGAATTCCATTGACAGTGATGATTTTGGCCAGCGCATGGCATCCGGTATGACATACACATTTACACTGAAGCCGTTTAAATATAATGAAGATTACGACAAAGTGTATGGTACGGAAAAGAGCGTTACATGGACGGCGCCGACAGTGCCTGCAGTTACAGGTCTGGCCGTGAAAGAAATGACACCGGACGGATTTGTTTTTTCGTATAACGAACAACTGCCGGAGGGTGCGGGCATACGGTTTGAATATTCCGAAAATCCGGCTTTTAGTGACGAGATTGCAGAGGTAGAAACGACTTCTGACAGTTCTCTTCCGTATGAATATCTGGATGCAGGTGTGGTATATCATGTCAGAGCATATGTAAGAATGTACGGTATGCAGGGAGCATATTCAAATGTTATTACTGTGACGGCTCCGGTTGCGGAAGTTACCGGTATTTCTGCGGAAATTACAAATACGAGTATTACGCTTTCCATGTATGCGGGATACGGTGATTATACAGGATTTGAAGTTTCCAGAAAAAGCGGCAAAAAATATCAGAAACTGGCAACAACGTCAGACAATATCTTTGCAGATAAAGGGCTGGAAAGCAATACAAAGTATCAGTACAGAGTTCGTACGGTATATTACAATTCTGATACAAAGAAAACATCATATGGCGATTATACCTATAAGACAGTGACAACAGGCAGCGCGGTGCTGAACCTGAAAGCAGAAGCGGCAGGAAAGAAGAAAATCAAACTGAAATGGACGAAAATTTCAGGAGCGTCCGGTTATGATGTATACAGATATACCGGAAGCTCATACAGCCAGACATATAAATCCGGCGAGGACTATGATTTTAGCAAATATGAATTGGTGAAAAGTCTTGGCAAAAAGAAAAAATCTTATACTGACAAGAAAGTGACGGCTGGCGAAGGCTATACTTATATTGTAAGAGCATATAAACTTGTCAAGGGCAAAAAGCAGTATTTTGCAGAAGACGCAGCGTCGGCATATACGAAATTCAGCTTCTCCACATCTGTTAATATATATAAGGAAGCACAGAATCCGAAAACCGGAACAGTTGCAATTGCATGGCATAAGATTCCGCAGGCAGGCGGCTATCTGATTGAAAAGAAAGATTCTGAAAAAAATGAGTGGGTAACACAGGCCAGATTAAAAGTCGGCAAAACAACATATACGCTTCCGGCATCTCCGGCAGGAAAGACAGTAACGTACAGAGTGCGGGCGTATAAAGGCAATAAGTATTCCGGTTCCGATACAGTAGAGGTTACGGGACATATTGCGGTTGTAACAAATGTAAAAGCATCTGCAACAGCAGAAGGTATCAGCATTTCATGGAATGCGGTTCCGGGGGCGTCCTATTACAAAGTGTACCGGACAGCCGGTTCCAGTATAGGATATAATGCTGATTTAAAGACATATTTCTATGGAGATTCTTATTTGGTAACACCGAAAGTATTTAAAGCTGCGGATAACGCATTGACCAATTATTATTATACAGTGGGAAACGGAACAGCGAAGATGACAAGAGATTACGATGCAGAAGAAAAACTGTTTTATCATCATCCCAATAATTATTATGTGGATGAGACAGTCGCGGGAACAAGCGTTATAGATTATTCCTATACTTATCACCGTGTCAGCGGAACGAATGATAATACCATTTCCTATGGCCCGAAAGACGGCGTAACATATAATTACTATGTAGTGGCATATGGACTGCAGCAGGATACATCCGTTACTTCGTATGTAAGTTATCTGACGGCGAGCAGCTATGGAAACAGTAAATCGGCTTCTGCGGTATATGCCGGCAATGTGGTAAAGCCGAAAGCTCCGACAGTAAAAGTAAAGGGCGGAAAGAAAAGCGCGACGCTGACAATTAAAAAGACTGCAAATGCAAGCGGATATGCGGTTTACCGTTCCTCGAAGAAGAAAGGCGCATATAAGCTGGTTGCACTGACGACAAAGACGAAATTCAAAGACAGCGGACTGACGCCGAAGAAAAAATATTATTATAAGGTAAAAGCAGTTGGAAAGAACTCAATGGGAACGGATGTATATTCACCTTTCTCTAAAGTAAAGAGCATAAAAGCAAAATAAACAGGTAAAAGAGTCATAAATTGTATGAGGATGCCGTGCCAGACGATTTGGCACGGCATTCAAATTTTAAAGATACTTGTAGAAGTGAGAAGGCAATGCTATAATGATACCAGAAACTTTTTAAATCAGAGGAGGAAACGTGTGATAAAAAGAAAAAAAGCGCAGCTGATAGCGGTTATTTTAATATCAGCGATTACATTTACGCATTTTCAGGCGGCAAATGCCAGTACAATGAACAAAGCAAAAGATGCGAAGAAAAAGGCAGAAGAGGACTTGAATGCTGCCAATAAGCAGATTGAGGATATTGAAAGGCAGCAGGCTGCTTTACAGAGTGAAATTGATGAAAAGGATGCGGAACTTGTTAATGTTCTGGTAAATATCGGAATTTTAGAAGATGAACTTGAAGCGAAAAACATACAGTTACAGGAGGTTACGGCAGATCTTGCAAAGGCTGAGGAGACAGAGGCCGAGCAGTATGCGTCTATGAAAAAGAGAATACAGTTTATGTATGAGAGAGGCGATACTGCCATGATTGAGGCACTGCTTGGCGCGGCAGATATGTCGGACTTTTTAAACAGAGTAGAGTATGTTTCGGATATATACGAGTATGACAGAAATCTTTTGACACAGTATCAGATTACGGTGCAGCAGGTGGCAGATCTTAAGTCTACCGTTGAGACAGAAAAAGCAGAGCTTGAGGATATGCAGGAAGAATATGCGCTGCAGCAGACTTCTTTGGAAAATATCCTGGCCCAAAAACGTTCCCAGATGGGGAATTATGACAACCAGTTAGCAACGGCCCAGGCAACGGCAAATAAACTCAAATCAACGATTGATACGCAGAACCGTATCATCAAAGATGAGGAGCGGAAGCAAAAAGAAGCAGAAGCAGCGGCCAAAGCAGCGGCAAGGGAAAAAGCAAACAACAGCAGTCAGAATAACAGCGGCACAAAGGGCGGTACGGGAACAGGCAATTCCGGCGGCAGTACAGGCAGTAACTCCGGCGGCAGTACGGACGGCAATTCAAATGATTCGGGAAGTACAGACGATGGCGGAAGTACAAATGACAGCGGCGGATCCGGAGGAGAAAATCCCGGGTATTCCACAAATGTAAGCGGAAGTTCCGTTGTTTCCTTTGCGAAGCAGTTTGTCGGCAATCCGTATGTATGGGGCGGTACAAGTCTGACGAACGGCGCAGACTGCTCAGGATTTGTTATGAGTGTATTCGCGAATTTCGGAATCAGCCTGCCGCATAGTTCGGCAGCGCTGCAAAGCTGCGGAAAGGCAGTCAGTTACGCCAATGCACAGCCGGGAGATTTGATTTGTTATTCCGGCCATGTGGGAATTTATATGGGGGGCGGACAGATTGTGCACGCGCAGAGCACGGCAGTCGGAATTACAATAAGTTCGGCTACATACCGTACGATTGTAGCAGTACGGAGGGTGTTATAAGAATGGCAAAAAAGCTGCAGGTGAGAGAATCCACGATGTTTACCACGATTATGCTGGTACTGGTGGCAGCTGTCGCAATATCTTCCTGGGTTCGGGCACACAGAATCGGAAAGATTTCTTATCTGGAGCATCTGGAAGACACGGCAGTTACAATAGACGGTACAGAATATAAGTTCAGGGATCTGGCATTTTATCTGGCACATCAGGAAATGGTGATACAGGAGCAGGCGAGAATCTATGATTTTAAGCACACAAGCAAATACTGGAATGTGCATGCAAACGGCTCTTTTGTAAGGTTGGAAGGAAGAGACCAGGCAATGGAAATGGCGGTGCATGATGTGATTTTTTACCGGATGGCGCTGGAGCATGAAATTCGTCTGACACCGCAGGAAACAGAATATATGGAAAATCAGAAGATGGATTTTTGGAATGACTTAGAAGAAGAAGGACAGGCGCGTCTGGGCGTTTCCAAAGAAGAGATTGATGAAGTGTTTTATCATATGGCGCTTGCCCAGAAACAGCAGGAAATACTGGCAGACGAAGAAGGGGTTGACTACAGGGAGTATAATGCAGATGGAAGTGCGTATCAAAAACTGCTCGAAGAGCATACGTACGAAATCAATGAGTCACTCTGGGAACGTCTGAATTTTGGAAAAATTGTAGTAGAATAGAAAGCTGGAAGGATTTTTATGTCAAAAAAAATAGGAAGAAACGATCCATGCTGGTGTAAAAGCGGCAGAAAGTACAAAGCCTGCCATCAGGCATTTGATGAAAAAATTGAAAGAATCAGGCAGGCAGGCCATATTGTACCGGATCATGATATAATTAAAACGAAGGATCAGATTGAAAAGATCAGGGAAAGTGCAAAAATCAATATCGCCGTTTTGGATTATGTGTCAGAGCATATCAGGGCAGGCATGAGTACTGAGGAAATTGACAGAATGGTATATGAAAAGACAACACGTATGGGAGGCTATCCCGCGCCGTTAAATTATCAGGGATTTCCCAAAAGCTCCTGTACATCGGTCAACGACCAGGTTTGTCACGGAATTCCGTCTGAAAAGGATATTTTAAAAGAGGGGGATATTGTAAACATAGATATTTCCACAAGGCTGGACGGATATTACTCGGATTCTTCCAGAATGTTTTGTATCGGAGAAGTCAGTCCGGAAAAGAAGAAGCTTGTCGAGGTTGCGCATGAGTGCATCAATGTCGGTTTAAAAGAGGTTAAGCCATGGGGATTTCTCGGAGATATGGGGCAGGCAATTCATGATTATGCATTTGCACACGGATATACGGTTGTGCGTGAAATCGGAGGCCATGGAGTGGGGCTGGAATTCCACGAAGACCCCTGGGTGAGCTACAACAGTAAACGGGGAACGGAAATGCTGATGGTTCCCGGTATGATTTTTACAATTGAACCGATGATTAATATGGGCCGTGTAGAAATTTATATAGATGACAAAAACGGATGGACAGCGTATACCGAAGACGGCAAACCTTCTGCGCAGTGGGAGGTTCAGGTATTAGTAACTGATGACGGATATGAAATTATATCTTATTAGTCGGGAAAGGGGGTGCAGAGATGAAGAAAATAGAGGAATACGTAAGAAATATTCCGGATTTTCCGGAAAAAGGAATTATTTTCCGCGACGTAACGACGGTTTTGCAGGATGCAGAAGGATTGAAGCTGGCAATTGATTCTATGATAAAGCTTTTGGATGGCGTAGATTTTGACGTGGTTGTCGGAACAGAATCCAGAGGATTTATTTTTGGAGTGCCGATTGCTTATGCACTTGGCAAACCGTTTGTTCCGGTTCGCAAAAAAGGAAAACTTCCATGCGAAACGATAGCGGCAAAATATGATCTGGAATATGGAAGTGCAGAAATTGAAATGCATAAAGATTCCATTGTTCCGGGTCAGAAAGCCATTTTGGTAGATGACCTGATCGCTACCGGCGGTACAATCGAAGCCTGCATTAAGTTGATCGAAGAATTAGGAGGCGAAGTTGTCAAGGTTATTTTCTTAATGGAGCTTGCCGGATTAAAAGGCAGGGATAAGCTGCAAAAATATAATGTAGCATCAGTAATTACATACGAAGGCAATTAAAAACGGGAGAGTATAAAATTATGTTAGAAAAGTATTTTAAATTACAGGAAAACCATACAACAATAAGGACGGAAGTCATCGGCGGAATTACGACATTTATGACAATGGCGTATATTCTGGCAGTAAATCCGAGTCTGCTTGGAAATGAGTTCGGATCAGGTATGGATGCGACGGCAGTGCTGATCGCAACATGCCTGGCATCTTTTGTCGGTACACTGGCGATGGCGCTTTTGGCAAACTATCCGTTTGCACTGGCTCCGGGCATGGGGTTAAATGCATATTTTTCATTTACAGTCTGCGGAGCTATGGGATATTCCTGGCAGGTCGCTTTGATGGCAGTATTTATTGAAGGACTGATTTTTATCGTATTATCACTGACAAGTGTGCGTGAAGCAATTTTCGATGCAATTCCGGGCACACTCAAAAAAGGCGTCAGTGCAGGTATCGGTCTGTTTATTGCATTTATCGGTCTGCAGGGAGCGCATATTGTAGTAGCAAATGAATCTACACTGGTGTCTTATGTAGATTTTGCCGGCAGCTGGCATACACAGGGAATCTGTGCAGTGCTCGCGCTAATCGGACTTCTTATTACGGCCGTTTTGTACATCAAAGGCATCAAAGGATCTATCTTAATCGGTATTATTGCAACATGGGTTCTGGGAATGCTTGCCCAGGCTGCAGGAATTTATACCGTTGATGTGGAAAACGGTTTTTATTCTCTGTATCCAACAATGGCGATTACTGATTTTTCGGCGATCGGAAAGACTTTCGGACAGTGCTTCCAGGCAGATTTCTCCGGCGTGGGGGTTTTCAATTTTATCGTAGTTCTTTTGTCTTTCTTATTTGTAGACATGTTTGATACACTTGGCACATTAATCGGCGTTTCTTCTAAGGCAGGAATGCTGGACAAGAACGACAAGCTGCCGAGAATCAAACCGGCGTTACTGGCAGATGCGATTGCAACTTCTGCGGGTGCGATTTTTGGAACTTCTACAACTACAACTTTTGTAGAAAGTTCTGCGGGCGTTGGCGAAGGTGCGAGAACGGGGCTTGCTTCCGTAGTAACGGGATTTTTATTCCTGTTAGCAATCTTCTTTGCACCGATATTTACAGCGATTCCGGGATTTGCAACGGCTCCTGCGTTAATTTTTGTAGGATTCTTAATGGTATCGGCGATTTTAAATATAAACTTCGAAGATGCGACAGAGGCAGTTCCTGCATATTTATGCATGATTGCAATGCCTCTTGTATACAGCATTTCAGAAGGTATCGCAATCGGCGTTATTTCTTACGTAATCATTAACGTTATCTGCGGCAAAAGCAAAAAAATTACGCCGCTTATGTACGTTTTGGCGCTGTTATTTATCTGTAAATACATTTTCCTGTAAACCGCAGGAATAAAATGAGTCATCGCATTTGGGATTCACTTTGGTCTTTTGATGCGATGGCTCTTTTTTGGTTATATATATCATATCAGGGATATGCCATACTTTTTCGGCTGCGATATTTTTACAAAGAATCTTGTGAATATTTGTCAATGTTTTTCTTGCATAGCTGACAATATTTAGTATAATAAACATATATTTTTTTAATAAATAGAACTCGGAAAAGTATTATAGGTTTGCGTAAAACGGTATGGGCAGACAATGCAGGAAACGATTCTAAGCTTGCTGTCCGTAACTGTGCTTGAGAGCAATCTAATGGCTGTATAAGTGAAAAAGCAGATCGCGGAAAATGTTCAGGAGGCAAAAAATGGGCGAATGGGAGGGGAGGCGGGTTTGGCGGCGGGGGGGGGCGGGAGTTCGGCCCGGGGGGAGGGTGGGGGGCGGGACGGGG
>CAOKHR010000082.1 GCA_948468325.1 uncultured Lachnospiraceae bacterium
ATTGTCAGAAACATAATAAGCAGCCCCACAAGGACTTTTAACTGCATACCTACTGCAAACATATTCATCTGCGGCGATACTTTCGCCATGATTCCCAAAATGCAGTTTAAAATCATAATACATGCAAAAACAGGCAGTATGCATCGAAAAGCAATTACAAATAAATCAATCATATAAGTAACCATTGCCTGTAAAAGATGGTCCCATTGAAAAACCTGCCCGTTTACGGGTATCAGCTGATAAGAATCAGCAATCGCCCGCAATATATAGTGATGCATATTTGTCGAAATCAGAAGCAGCATCACAAGGTAGCTGTAAAAATTACCGCTGACACTTGCCTGCGTCCTCATCTGAGGATTAAATTCAGTGGCCATGGAAAAGCCGATATTCATATCAATTAAATTTCCGGCTAATAAAATAATGGAATTACAGATGTTTGCTGCAAATCCAATGAGCAAGCCCGTAATTCCTTCTTTTAGGATGATAATGGAATATCCCACAATCCCTGTATATCCCAGGCTTTCTCTCGGAACAAGCTGATACAACAGCAGAGTAATAAAAACAGATAACCCAATCTTCACCCTCCCCGGTGTATTCTGTGTCCCAAAAAAGGGGGCAATATAAACAAAACAGGATATGCGTACCAAAATCAACAGAAAATATTCAAATGTTAATAAAGAAAAGCTATAATTTACCATAATACAACCTAGCTTAAGTATATACTAAAATCTGCCCACAATCTTGTCATAAAATCAGAAAGAATATCCATCATCCATGGACCAATCAGCATAATCCCCAAAAATACTGCCAAAATTTTAGGCACAAATGTAAGCGTCTGTTCCTGAATTGATGTAACAGTCTGAAAAATACTGACAACCAGTCCGACAATCAACGATACAAGCAATAAAGGAGCTGCCGTTATAATAATAGTATAAATAGCATCTTTTGCAATTGAAATGATGTCTCCCTGTGTAATCACCGCATCTTCCTCCCTCGAATGTTAATAAAAGGTCTTAACCAGACTTCCAATCACCATATTCCAGCCGTCTGCCAGAATAAATAACAAAATTTTAAACGGAAGAGATATTGTCGTAGGCGGAAGCATCATCATACCCATGGACATAAGTACGGAAGATACTACCATATCAATTACAATAAACGGAATATATAATAAAAACCCTATAATAAAAGCTGTCCGAAGCTCACTGATGATAAAACTCGGAATCAGAATTGTAAAAGGAACTTCCTCATAACTCTCATATGTTTCTCCGGAAATCTGAATGAATAAGTCAATATCCTTAGTCTGTACCTGCCCATTCATAAACTCCCGCAGCGGCTTACTGCCAATTTCAATTGCTTCTTCCTGTGTAATTTCGCCTGCATCAAAAGGCTTAATTGCATTTTCATTAATATCAGAAAATACCGGCTGCATAATAAAAAATGTCAAAAACAAAGCAAGCCCGATTAAAACCTGATTTGGCGGAGAAGTCTGTGTACCGATTGCTGTCCTCATAAAATGCAGAACTATAATAATTCTGGTAAATGAAGTCAGCATAATCATCAAAGACGGCGCCAGTGCAATAATTGTAAGAACCAGCAGAATCCGAATGGAGCCCGACAATGTCCCATCTTCGTTATTGTAACCAAAATAAACTCCGTTTGTACTGTCCGAAGTAGCATTCCCTAACGGTCTGTTTCTCTGATCTTCTGGTTCTTCAATATCATCACCCGTTGGTACATCAATTCCGTCTACTGCGGCATCGTAATCCAAAGGAGGGTTATTTACCGTCCCAGTCGCATAAACGGTCTGTCCTTTCAGCATAATAACGGCAATCAGCAAAACTGCCACTGCAAAAATAACAGAAAAAGTACAATATAATTTCTTAAATTTACTCATAATTTATCCCAGTCTACTTCTTCGGTATATGTTTTTTGAACTTGTCTAATAACTCTTTAAAACTATCCGCTCCAATTCCTGCCGGAATTTCCTCTGACGGTAATATTCCCAACTGTTCCCTTGTCAGCTTTGTAAGCAGCTGTATTTCATCCTTACCAAGCGCTATGACCAGATATTCATCTCCCGCCTCTATAATCTGTATAAACTTATTCTGGGCAATTTTTAAAGTTTCAATCACCTTCAGATTTTTATTGAAACTCTGGCCTTTCTGATACCCTGCAATCCAGCGCGTCACAATATATGTAATAATAAGAACAAAGATAAAAATGACCAATACGCCAATCAACTGAATGAAGCTGGAAAGAGAGGATGTATGCATAGCTGCTGTATACATATTATCCTATAACCTTTTTTACTGCCTCAAGTACACGCTCTGCCTGGAACGGCTTTACAATAAAATCCTTTGCACCGGACTGAATTGCTTCTATTACCATAGCCTGCTGTCCCATTGCCGAACACATAACAACGGTTGCATTTGGATCAATCTCTTTAATCTTTTTCAAAGCCTGAATTCCGTCCATTTCCGGCATCGTAATATCCATAAGTACTAAATCCGGTTTTGTTTCGTTATATTTTTCTACTGCTTTTTGACCGTTTTCAGCCTCGCCTGCAACATTATAACCATTCTTTGTTAAAATGTCTTTAATCATCATCCTCATAAATGCAGCATCATCACAAATCAAAACATTTTTACCCATTTTTTAATCTCCTATCTTTATTTTATAATCTCTGTGATTCTTACACCAAAATTTTCTTCGATTACAACAACTTCCCCTTTTGCTACGTACTTGCCGTTGACAAGCACATCTATCGGCTCTCCGGCAATTTTATTTAATTCAATAATTGTTCCGGGTACAAAATCAAGTATTTCCTGAATTGATTTACTGGTTCTGCCCAGCTCAACCGTTACATCTAGCGGAACATCCATAATCAGATCTATATTCTCTGACTGCAGTGCCGGACTGATTCCCGTAGAAAATGTCTGAAACTGCGCCTGCTGAACATTTACAGGCTGCTGCATAACCGGCTGAGGCGCCATCTGCTGTCCCATCATCGGCTGCTGCTGCATAACCGGCTGCGCTGCCATCTGCTGTCCCATCATTGGCTGCTGCTGCATAACCGGCTGTGCTGCAGGCTGCGGCTGCGGAGCCGGCGCGCCGGCGGGCTGTCCGCCTACAGAAGCCACCGTTGCATCAATTTCCATATTTTTTGATATGCTGGCATACATCTCCTTCGCAAAAGAGAAAGGATACAGCTGCATAATCTGGCTGTCAACCAAATCACCGATTTCCATTCTAAAAGAAATCTTTACAAACTGTCCGGCAAGGAAACTGTCAATGGAGCCTCCGTCCAAAGTCTCTGTCAGATCTACTACATCCGCCTCCGGCGGGCTAATGTCGATCATCTTATTCAGCATAGATGACAATGAGGTGGCCGCCGAACCCATCATCTGGTTCATTGCCTCACTGATTGCGCTTAAATGCAGCTCACCTAATTCGCCGTCAGTATTTGTACCGTCTCCCCCCATCATCAAATCGGTTATAACTTTTACATCATGTTCTTTCAACACCAGAACATTGCTTCCGTCTAATCCCACAGTATATCCAATCCTGATAAATACGCATGGTCTCTCATAAGCTTCTACAATGTCCTGCCATGTAGCAAAAGATACTACAGGCGTCGATATATCAACTTTTTTGTTTACCAACGAAAACAACGTTGTTGCCGCCGTTCCCATACTGATATTTGCAACTTCTCCAATTGCATCCTTTTCTGTATCAGTAAGCGGCTGTTCACCGGCATCGGAAACTCCCGGTTCATTTAACAGGGCACTGATTTCTTCCTGCGATAACATTCCATCCATTGTATTACTGCTCCTCTCCGATTACTGATGTAACTCTTACTGCATATTGATTTCCGGAAGCTCCGGGCAATGCAGTAAATTTACGTATACTGCCAACATATACATCCAGTTCTTTATCTACTTTTGAATCCAAACGGATAATATCCCCAATTTGAAGATTGGTAAAGTCCTGCACAGAAACTGTACTTCTTCCAAGATAGGCTTTAATTGGTACCGGTGCCCTTGAAATCAGGCTCTGGATTGCCTCCGTGTATTCAACTTCATTATCTTTCTTAATATTTGAATACCAGTATTTTGTATTCAGCTTATCCATTACAGGCTCTAACGTCATAAATGGGAGACAGACATTCATCCGTCCTTCTATATCTCCAATCCGGATATTAATTGTTACAAGCGCAATCATTTCGTTTGGAGAAATAAACTGTGCAAACTGTGAATTCGTTTCTATACGTTCCAGCCGCGGATGAATCTCAACCACATTCTGCCATGGTTCCTGCAGAAGCTCAACACACACTGTCATAATCCTTTCAATAATAAGAAGTTCAATTTCCGAAAACTCACGGCTTTTATCAAGCGGCAGTCCAACTCCGCCCAACATACGGTCTACTGCCGTATATCCGAGATTTGATGCCATTTCCAGGAGAATATTTCCCCCTAACGGCTCTATGTCCACAATTCCGAGCAATACCGGATTTGAAAGTGCATTCGAAAATTCAGAATAAGTAACTGCTTCAGAATTTGTCACTTCAACCTGAACGCTTTTCCTTAAGTACACCGGAAGATTGGTAGATAACAGTCTTCCGTAATGTTCAAATATAATTTCCAAAGTCCTCAGATGTTCTTTGGAAAACTTTGATGGTCTCGCAAAATCATAGTTTTTAACCGGCTTTTCAGGAGCATCTTTCATTTCATCTACGTCAAGTTCTCCGTCATTTAATGCTTTCAGCAAACTATCAATTTCACTCTGGGATAACACATCACTCATGAACTTTCACCACCTGCCTAATGTGTTTTTGTATTCTTACTGTGCTGTTACTTCGGAAAAGCCTACGCTGACGATAAAGTCAGAATTAAACATTTTCTGCAGAGCGGCCAGGATTGCATTCTGCACATCCTGATGACTCGCATTAAATTCTTCGTATGTATATTCGGAAATCACAGCATTGATTTCACTCTTAATCAGGCTGTCTTTTTCGGATATTGTCTCACCATACTCTTTATAGTCGTCGCTGTCCGTATTCATAGAAAGTGAAACACTGACAGTCGCATAATGTGTTTTGCCGTCGCCGCTGTCTTTTAAATTAATTGTCATTTTCTCCGGAATATCATGTGTCGCAACTTTATCAATCGGAACACTCATGGAATCCGATGTAACGGAGCCGCTTCTAAGCTCCAGATTAATTGCTGTACACACCTGTGTGATCAGTTCATTCGCTTTTTTTGTTTCCGGCAGAATTGTAATTGTCAAAATAGCCGTCAAAACCAAATTCACTAAAACCAATGCCAGAATAACAACTGTAATAAGATTTTTCTTCATTTGCCCGTTCCTTTCTCAATATCAATAATTTGAACTATAAGAATTATAAATCTTAATTTCCACTCTTCGGTTACGGGCACGCCCTTCCGGAGTCGTATTATCCGCAACCGGAACATATTCTCCCCGCCCCGAAGATTTCAGTAAGCCTGCTTCCAAATCCGTAATGCTTCTGATATAATCTGCCACATTCAGCGCACGGTACATAGACAACACATCATTGTTTTCATACCTGTCATTCGAAATCGGCACATTATCCGTATGGCCTTCAATTTCTATGATATTGCTGTTATAATTGGTAAGAATTGCTCCGATCTTATCAATCAGAGGATATGCATCTTCCCGTATTTCGGATTTCCCCGAATCAAACAGCAACGCACCGTTCAATGTCAGAAGCACATACTGCGCATTAAAGTCTACTTCCACCTGGTTCTGAATGCCGTAGCGCTCTGTCTCACTATTGATCTCCTCTGCCATCTCTTCAGATTCTTTCAGCGCTTCTTCTTCATATGCCTCCCTGAGATCCTTTTCTTTTTCTTCCTGCTCTTCGCTTTCACCTTCAGAAGAAAACTGTTCAAAAAACATACTGAACTCTTTTAACTGGCTGACTCCCGAAGAAATCAGTTCGCCTTCTCCGACAGAAGATCCTCCGGAAGGAAGCACACTGAAGCTGCTCTGCAAAGAAGCAACTACCATTTCAAATTTCTCGGCATCGACAGTTGACATGGAAAAAAGCAATACGAAGAAGCACAGTAACAGATTCATCAGGTCACTAAATGTAGCCATCCATGCCGGTGAGCCTTTTGCAGCTTCTTCCTGCTTCTTTTTCGCCACTATTCCTCACCCCCGCTTTCACCAACGTCATTTCTGATTGAAGGTGATAAGAATGACTTCAGCTTTTCTTCAATTACACGCGGATTCTCTCCGGCCTGAATTGACAAAAGCCCTTCTACTATGACCTCTTTTATGATTACTTCCAAATCATTGTTGACTTTCATCTTTGAAGCTGTCGGTATACACAGCCAGTTCGCAATCATGGAACCGTACAGCGTTGTAAGCAATGCCACCGCCATGGCAGGGCCGATTGCCGATGCGTCTTCCATGTTGTTTAACATGTTTACCAGACCGATCAGCGTACCAATCATTCCCCATGCAGGCCCTAATTCTGCCCATTTCTCCCAGAATCCGATTACCTTTTTGTGCCGGTCTTCCAGACAAACAAGTTCCGTCTCCAAAATTCCCCGGACAAGCTCTGCGTCCGTACCGTCTACAACCAGCATGATTCCTTTCTTCAAGAACGGATCTTCAATTTCACCGGAAGCTTCTTCCAAAGCAAGCAGGCCTTCCTTTCTGGCAACATTAGCCAGATTGATGATATTGCTGATTACCGCTCCCGCATCCATAGCCTCTTCTTTGAATACCAGAGCCATACTCTTGAAACCGCCGATAAAATCCTTTAATTTATGCGACGCCAGAACACCCGCTACAGAACCTCCGACCGTAATAATTACGGATGCAAGGTCTATGTACCCCGGAATACTTGCCCCGTTGGATATGATACCAAACACAATCATAACCAATCCAAGAATCAGGCCCAATAAAGATGCTATATCCAATTCCCTCACCTACCTATTTATTTTTTATTCATTCGTAAACCTTTACGCAACAAAACTCTTTGCATACTAGTTTACTAAATTTTGAAACAATTGTCTATAAGCATATTGAATTTTTTTTAAAACAGAAAAAAATGTATATGGTCCGGTACTGCATGCCAGACCATATACATATCATACCACATCTTGTGTTAAAATGGAATACCCGCACTGTATGTATGCAATTTTTTAACAAAAATTAACGTTTCAGATTAATCAGCTCTTCCAGGAGCGTATCTGATACTGTGATGACACGGGAGTTTGACTGGAAACCCCTCTGTGTAATAATCATCTGTGTAAATTCTGTAGATAAGTCAACATTTGACATCTCCAGCTCACCGGAAATCATACTGCTGCCGTCCGCCGCAATCTCTACGCCGATTCCATCGAAATCGCCGGAGTTCAAAGTCGTTGTATAACAGTTTTCACCGACTTTTTCCAATCCGGAAGCATTTGCAAACTGGGCTACGGCAATCTGTCCCAATAATACCGTATTTCCGTTATCGTAAGAACCGAAAATTCTTCCGTCATTCTGAATACTGATGCCAATCATAGCTCCAAGCGCTTTTCCTGCGCCTTCACTGCCGTTTTTAATACCGCGGTCAGCTCCAAGCGTTGTCTTGCCGCCATTGCCGGCTGCTTTACAGGAAGCAAAGTCAATCTCAATGTCAGAGAAATTCGTACCCAGCGCACTCATATTTAAAGTTACCGTATCAGAACCAGGTCCTCCGACATAACTGAACGTACCGTCTCCCTCACTGAACTTCAGCGTATAATTTACCGCCGGTCCTGTGTAAACATATGCTCCTGTATTCGGATCAATGGAAGCCCCCGGCACGCTTCCTGCACTCGTTGCCGGATCCATCAGTTTGTCTGCCGGTACCCCGAATAACTCCGAGACTTTTCCCGGATCCGGTGTTACAGTCGTTGTACTTCCGTCCGGATTCACGTAAGTGATTGGATCAACCGTATACTCATCATTCGCATAATCGAGAGTTACAGGGCCATAGACAAATCCGCCGTCCGCACCGGTTGATGTCTGCTTATAATAGAAGCCCTCTCCCCTGTATCCCAGACCCGCATCAATATTGTCCGCATCTTTTAAATAGACAATCTTGGAATCCTGAATCGGATAATTCTTAGTTTCGGTTGTTTTTTCACCGAATACCGATGATACGTCTCCTCCGTCAGCCAGATATTTGTCAAGTATGGATACATTATTGGAATCCAAAATATCCGCAAGCTCTACCGTATAGCTTTCGGCATCCGGGTCTGTGACTTTTACCGCAAGCCTTGCCGTATAGCTGTATCCCAGCTTGTCATAAAATGTCAGGTTCATCATGTAACCGTCGTCACTGATGACATCCGGATCGTTTTTATCCATTGTACCTGAAACGGTTCCTTTTGTCGTCGCTTCCGGCGGAGAAGTGAGGTTCTTCTCCTGCATGATACGCAATGCAGATACGGTATCTTTCTTAATCTGACCTGTCGTCGGATCTACCTGCCAGCCCATAACGGTATAACCGGTAGATGACATTGCAAGGTTGCCTGCACCGTCCACATAGAAAGAACCCGCCCTTGTAAATAAATTCTGGGTACCTGTATTAACAATAAAGAAGTTTGTCGTCACCTTATCGGTCAGACGAATATCAAAACCGTCTCCCGTCGTCTCTGCCGCACCGGCAGATGTAATGGAAATCTTATTGGATCCGGTTGTAACACCAAGACCGATCTGCCTTGCGTTGACACCGCCTTTTCCTGTATTTGCATTTGCACCGGACGCACTGGTAACTGTCTGATACATAATCTCACTGAATGTTGTTGCTGTAGATTTGAACGCTACAGTATTTACGTTCGCAACGTTATTACCGATTACGTCCATCTTTGTCTGATGTGTCTTAAGACCTGACACAGCAGAAAATAATGATCTCATCATAATGAA
>CAOKHR010000083.1 GCA_948468325.1 uncultured Lachnospiraceae bacterium
TTTGTAACTTATTAACAATATAGCTCTTGTAGCTATATCATTATTATACTAGGAGAGTTTATTATGGTTCAACAAAGAAATGTAGCAGTATGTATTATTTTATCAATCGTTACCTGTGGTATTTACGGAATTTACTGGTTTATCTGTCTGACTAATGACACAAATACCGTTTCCAATACACAGGGGACGTCAGGCGGAGTAGCATTCCTTCTTTCTGTTATCACATGTAACATTTATGGTCTGTACTGGGCTTACAAACAGGGTGAGAAAATTGACATAGCAAAGAGTAACCGCGGAATGCAGAGCGGCAACAGCGGTATACTTTATTTGATTCTCTGTCTGATTATCCCTGTTGTAGCATGGGCATTGATGCAGAATGAAATCAATTCACTTTCTCAGATGAATAATATGGGCTCTAACAATTTTAATTACTAAGATGAAGCAACGGTGTTTCCGTGTTTTGCGTACGGCATGTTTCCTTTTGGCAGCAGGAGCGGCATACGGGATTTTCGTTCTCCAAACAGGTATCGGAATGGTATGTCCGATCTATTTTGTGACAGGATGGAAATGTCCGGGATGCGGAGTTACCCGTATGTGTACGGCATTATTGCAGTTAAAGTTTGCAGAGGCTTTTTCGGCAAATCCTGTACTGCTTTTATTAAGTCCGGTGCTCGCTGTCTTGTTTTTAAAGTACATAGCAGATTATGTGAAAACAGGATGCTGGAAAATGAGCGTATGGCAGAACGTGCTAATGTGGATCTGCATCGCAGTTCTCATTGTATATGGTATCTGTCGGAATATCTTTCCGATTCCGTAGAGAAAACCCCTGGGTGATAACCGGGGGTTTTTTAATATGGAATTTTAGGAAAAATTTAATGGAATGATTCGTTGACAAATTCTCCCAATTGCAATATACTTTGGCTATCAAATATTTTGAGGTTCAAAATATTTGATACTCAAATCAAAAATAAAGATAATGAAAAACAAAAAGGAGAATTCATATGTTAGAAAAATTAAAAGAACTTATTGCAGAGCAGTTAAACCTTAACGCAGATGAAATTACGGCTGAAAGCAGCTTTAAAGATGATCTGGGTGCAGATTCTCTGGATTTATTTGAGCTTGTTATGAGTCTGGAAGAAGAGTATGAAGTGGAAATTCCGTCTGAAGATTTAGAAAAAATTGCAACGGTAAATGATGTTATGGAATATTTAAAAGCAAAAGGTGTGGAAGTTTAAGATGAAGACCGAGATTACAGAACTGCTTGGCATAGAATATCCGGTTATTCAGGGCGGTATGGCCTGGGTTGCGGAGTATCATCTCGCGGCTGCTGTTTCGAAAGCCGGAGGATTCGGGATTATCGGAGCGGCCAGTGCACCGCCGGAAATTGTCAGGGAGCAGATCCGAAAAGTAAAAGAGCTGACAGACCGGCCGTTTGGGGTCAATGTCATGCTGATGAATCCCAATGCGCCGGAAGTGGCAAAAGTCGTTGTGGAAGAAGGCGTAAAAGCAGTGACGACAGGCGCCGGAAATCCGGCGGCATATATGAAAATGTGGAAAGATGCCGGTATAAAAGTAATTCCCGTTGTGGCAAGCGTGGCCATGGCAAGGATGATGGAACGGGCAGGAGCAGATGCAGTCGTTGCAGAAGGAACGGAATCCGGCGGACATATTGGCTCGTCTACTACAATGACATTAGTTCCGCAGGTGGCAGATGCCGTAAAAATTCCCGTTGTGGCAGCCGGAGGCATCGGAGACGGCAGGGGCGTTGCGGCGGCAATGATGCTTGGAGCAAAAGCCGTTCAGATGGGTACCCGCTTTATTGTTGCAAAAGAATCCATCGTACATGAAAATTACAAAGAACGTATTTTAAAAGCAAAAGATATTGATTCCGAAGTTACTGGAAGAAGTACGGGACATCCCATCCGTGTGCTCCGCAACAAAATGACAAGGGAATATCTGAAAATGGAAGAAAAAGGCGTCGGGTTGGAAGAGCTTGAGCTTTTGACTTTAGGCTCGCTTAGAAAAGCAGTCATAGACGGAGACGTCGTAAACGGAAGTCTTATGGCAGGACAGATTGCCGGAATGATTCATAAAGAACAGACCTGTAAGGAAATGATAGAAGAAATCATGCAGGAAGCGGAAGAGCTTTTAAAGGGGTAATCAGAATGGGTAAATTAGTATTTATGTTTCCGGGACAGGGCTCCCAGTATGTGGGAATGGGCAAAGAATTTTATGATACGATTCCGGTCTGCAGGCAGGTATACGAGCTTGCAGGCGAGGCGTCGGGGCTTGACGTTGCAAAGCTCTGTTTCGAAGAAAATGAGAAAATTCATATAACCGAATATACACAAATTGCAATGCTTGCAACAGAAGCGGCAATTTATGCGGCACTAAAAGAAAAAGGTATTACGCCGGATGTGACGGCGGGTTTAAGCCTTGGAGAGTACGGAGCATTGATTGCCTCCGGTGTAATGCATATGAAAGATGCGTTTGCAGTTATCCGCAAGCGGGGGATTTATATGCAGAATGCCGTTCCTACGGGCGGAGCAATGAGCGCCGTGATGGGTATGGATGTTAAGTCCATTGAAAAAGTCTGTAAAGAGACGGAAGGAATCGTATCCATCGCAAATTATAATTGTCCCGGACAGATTGTCATCACGGGAGAAAAAACTGCTGTGGAAAGTGCAGGCGCTGCTTTAAAAGAAGCGGGTGCAAGAAGAGTGGTTCCGTTAAAGGTAAGCGGGCCGTTTCATTCCGAAATGCTGCGTGATGCAGGCAGGCAGCTGGGCGAAGCTTTAAAAGAGGTTGAAATTGCTGAAAATTTCATTCCCTATGTGGCGAATGTAACAGCAGACTATGTGACGAAAGCAGAAGATGTAAAGCCTCTTCTGGAAAAACAGGTGGCGGCAAGTGTCCGCTGGCAGCAGACAGTGGAACGGCTGATTGCAGACGGAGCAGATACTTTTGTAGAAATCGGACCGGGAAGGACGCTTTCCGGCTTTATGAGAAAGATTAACCGGGATGTGACGGTTTATAACATTGATAAACTGGAGGATTTTTTGAGTTATGTTAACAGATAAAATTGCACTTGTAACAGGGGCCAGTAGGGGAATCGGCACTGCGATTGCAAAAGCTCTTGCGGCAGAAGGAGCGGCCGTTATCATCAATTATAACGGCTCAAAAGAAAAAGCACAGGCAGTGGCAGATGAAATTACAGCCGCACAGGGGAAAGCAGATATTTACCAGTGCAATGTGGCCGATTTTGATGCCTGCGGGGAAATGATACAGACATTAATCAAAAAATACGGGCGTATTGATATTCTTGTCAATAATGCAGGAATTACGAGAGACGGACTTTTGATGAAAATGTCGGAAGAAGATTTTGATGCAGTGATAGATACAAATTTAAAAGGAGCTTTTCATACGATTCGCCATATGTCGCGCTATTTTTTAAAGCAAAAAAGCGGAAAGATTATCAACATATCTTCCGTATCCGGTATTCTGGGAAATGCGGGGCAGGCGAATTATTCCGCCAGTAAGGCAGGAGTAATCGGGCTGACGAAGAGTACGGCAAGGGAGCTGGCGTCAAGAGGAATCAATGTCAATGCGATTGCACCGGGTTTTATTGCCACGGATATGACGGCTGCCATGTCAAAAGAGGCACAGGAAAAACTGACAGATACCATTCCTTTAAAAAGAATAGGAAAGCCAAAAGACATTGCAGATATGGCGGTTTTTCTGGCATCAGATAAAGCGGATTACATTACGGGGCAGGTATTTGCAGTGGACGGCGGAATGACAATTTAGAAAGAGAGGATATTATGAGTAAGCGAGTGGTTGTAACGGGTATGGGTGCGATTACGCCTGTCGGACTTAGTACAGAAGAATTCTGGCAGTCCGTAAAAGAGGGAAAAACCGGATTTGCACCGATTACCAGATTTGACACATCGGACTATAAATGTCATATTGCTGCAGAAGTCAAAGGATTTGAAGGTAAAAATTTTATGGATTTTAAAGCGGCAAAGCGTATGGAATTGTTCTCCCAGTACGCGGTTGCAGCGGCGAAAGAAGCTCTTAGCGATGCCGGTATTGATATGGAAAAAGAAGATCCCTACCGTGTGGGCTGTGCGATTGGCTCTGGAATCGGAAGCCTTCAGGCGATGGAGCGCGAGCACAAAAAGCTTTTGGAAAAAGGGCCGAACCGTGTGAATCCGCTGTTTGTGCCCATGATGATCAGTAATATGGCGGCAGGAAATGTTTCCATTCAGTTTGGCCTGAAAGGAAAAAGCATTAATTCCGTAACAGCATGTGCAACCGGTACAAATACCATTGGCGAGGCATACAGGGCAATTCAGTATGGGGAAGCGGATGTTATGGCGGCGGGAGGTACCGAAGGCTGCATAACGCCGGTTGGAATTGCAGGCTTTACGGCACTGACGGCACTTTCTGCCGTGGACGATCCAAAGAAATGCTCACTGCCTTTTGATAAAAACAGAAGCGGATTTGTTATGGGCGAGGGAGCTGCCGTTGTGATACTGGAGGAGCTTCGGCATGCAAAAGCCAGAGGAGCCGGAATTTATGCAGAAGTAATCGGTTATGGCTGTTCTTCGGACGCATATCATATTACATCTCCGGAAGAGAGCGGAGCCGGAGCGGCAAGAGCGATGACAAATGCAATAGAAGATGCGCATCTTGCACCGGAAGATATTACATATATCAATGCGCACGGCACAGGAACGCACCACAACGATTTGTTTGAAACGAGAGCTATAAAACTGGCATTTGGAAGTCATGCCGGAAATTTAAAAATAAATTCTACAAAATCCATGGTAGGGCATCTTTTGGGAGCGGCAGGGGCGCTTGAATTTGTCACCTGCGTCAAAGAGCTTAACGAAGGGTATCTGCACCAGACCGCAGGATATACGACGCCGGATGAAGAACTGGATTTGGATTACTGCAAAGAACCGGTAACAGGGGAATTTCAATATGCATTGAGCAACTCCCTGGGATTCGGCGGGCACAATGCAAGCCTTATCATTGCAAAATATGACGGAAGCGGGGAATAACAGCGTGTCTTTACTTGGTACAAAACAGATTATGGAAATCATTCCTCACAGACAGCCGTTTTTGCTGATTGATACGATTGAGGAATTGGAACCCGGCGTAAGAGCCGTGGGAAAAAAATGCGTCAGTTACAATGAACCTTATTTTGCCGGACATTTTCCGAATGAGCCTGTAATGCCGGGCGTACTGATTATTGAGGCAATGGCACAGGCCGGTGCAGTCGCGATTTTAAGCAAACCGGAAAATAAAGGAAAGACGGCATATTTTGCAGGAATAAATGGGGCAAAATTTAAACAGAAGGTCCTGCCCGGAAGCGTACTGATGTTAGAACTTGAAATTATCAAAGAAAAAGGGCCGATTGGAATCGGAAGAGGAACTGCTAAGGTAGATGGAAAACTTGCAGCATCTGCAGAATTGACATTTGCAATAGGAAATGGGGAATAATATATGACGCCGATTTTAAAGAGGAAGAAATTTATCAATATAAAAAATCCGCAGGATTCTGTGGAGAAAATTGTATGTCCGGTTTGTAAGAAAGAACTGGTCAAATCAGAAGTTGTAATTAATAAATATGTCTGCTATGAGTGCGGCAGCTATTTTCGGGTGCGCACGCAAAACAGGATTAAGATGGCAGCAGACAAAGACAGTTTTACACCCTGGTTTGAGGAGATGCAATTTAAGAACCCTCTGGGTTTTCCGGAATATGAAAAGAAAGTTTTCATTGCCAGAGAAAAAACAGGGCTAAGAGAAGGCGTTACCATAGGTGAAGCAAAAATCTACGGAGAGCGTGTTGTGCTGGGTGTCTGTGACGCCAGATTTCTGATGGGAAGTATGGGACATATCGTTGGAGAGAAAATTACTGCGGCAGTGGAGAAGGCGACGGAAATGAAACTTCCGGTAATTTTATTCTGCTGTTCCGGAGGCGCAAGGATGCAGGAAGGAATTATTTCGCTGATGCAGATGGCCAAAACTTCTGCCGCCATAAAAAAACATTCTGACGCGGGACTGTTGTATATTCCGGTACTGACGGACCCGACAACAGGAGGCGTAACGGCGAGCTTTGCCATGCTGGGAGATATTATTCTGGCGGAACCGGGGGCGCTGATTGGATTTGCCGGTCCCAGAGTGATTGAACAGACGATTGGGCAGAAGCTTCCGGAAGGATTTCAGAGGGCAGAATTCCAGCTGGAGCATGGATTTGCGGATATGGTCATAGAGCGGAGAGATTTAAAAAAGACTTTGTATAAGCTGTTAAAACTGCACCGTGCACATAACGGATATGCCGATTTTGAACCCGGAACGGACTTTACGTTCCGGCCCAGTGAACTGATGCGGGAGCGCAGTGCAAAGAGCAAAAGTATGAGCGCATGGGAAAAAGTAAAGTCAGTCAGAAATATAAGACGGCCGGCATCTGTAGATTATATAGAAGAAATATTCGATGAATTTATTGAGCTTCACGGTGACCGCTGTTACAGAGACGATCCGGCAATTGTCGGCGGGATTGCCAGCTTAGACGGCCAGCCGGTAACGGTAATCGGCATCCACAAAGGGAAAGATTTAAAAGACTGTATGAAGCGCAATTATGGCATGCCGTCTCCGGAAGGTTACAGAAAGGCGCTTCGACTGATGAAAGAGGCGGAGAAATTCCGGCGGCCGATTATTACATTTGTCAATACGTCCGGTGCATTTTGCGGCATGGAGGCAGAAGAGCGCGGACAGGGCGAGGCAATTGCCAAAAATCTCTATGAGATGTCGGGGATAAAAACTCCCATTCTCTGCCTGATGATTGGCGAGGGCGGAAGCGGCGGGGCGCTGGCGCTTGCAGTCGGAAACGAAGTCTGGATGATGGAAAACGCAACGTATTCGATCCTTTCTCCGGAAGGATTTGCATCTATTTTATGGAAGGACGGCAAACGTGCAAAGGAAGCGGCAGAAGTTATGAAGATTACGGCGCAGGATTTGTACGAATTAAACGTTGTGGAAAAAATCATACCGGAATTTGGCGGTGCAGATGAAGAAGCGCTGCATGATATTGCCATGTTTATGAAGGCAAATATGCGGGTATTTTTGGAAAAATACAGTACGATGGATGGAAATGAGCTGGCAGAAGACCGTTATAAACGATTCCGCAGCTTTTAAAGGAGTTTTTAAAATGAAAACCAGAATTTGCGGAACGGGAAGCGCGCTTCCGAAACGAAAAGTAACAAATGATGATTTAAGCAAAATTTTAGATACCTCGGACGAATGGATCAGAAGCCGGACAGGAATCTGCGCAAGGCACCTCGCAGTAGAGGAATCGCTTACATCCCTTGCGGCAGACGCCGCAAAGGAGGCGTTGGACGAAGCAAAAATAAATCCGCGGGAGCTCGATCTGATTCTGGCAGCCACATTGTCAGCAGATCATCTGGTGCCTTCGCTTTCCTGTGAGCTGCAGCGGGAGCTTGGGGCAGAAAATGCAGCCGCATTTGATATAAATGCGGCCTGTTCCGGTTTTTTGTTTGCATTACAGACGGCGGATGTTTATATCAAAAGCGGACAATATCAGAAGATTTTAGTCGTGGGCGGAGAAATTTTATCCAGATTGATGGACTGGAATGACCGCTCTACCTGCGTATTATTTGGCGACGGAGCGGGAGCCGCCGTTGTTCTGCCGGATGAAACGTCCGGAATTTTAGGAAGCGTACAGGGTTCTGACGGAGCGAGAGGAGAGGCGCTTCTCTGTGAAAACAGAAAAAATAACAATCCTTACATAGCCAATGGCACCGGATTATCTTACGTGTCAATGAACGGCCAGGAAGTGTATAAATTTGCTGTCCGTACAGTGCCGAAAGCGATTTTGGAAGCAATAAAAAAAGCAGGCCTTGCCATAGAAGAGATTGATTTGTTTGTGCTGCACCAGGCCAATATCAGGATTATTGAATCGGTATCTAAGCGGCTTAAAGTTCCGATGGAAAAATTTCCAACGAATCTGGAAAGCTGCGGCAATATTTCTGCGGGAAGCGTTCCGATTCTTCTGGACCATATCAATAAAAAAGGCATGCTGCACAAAGGAGATCATATTGTGCTTGCCGGATTCGGCGCAGGATTAACCTGGGGTGCATCCGTATTGACATGGTAGCCGCTGGAGGGAGAAATGGGTATAACAGAAAAACAAAATCCGGATAATGTTTTAAATGAATTGCTGGTGAAGCTGTTTAAAAGCATTATGGAAATAGAAGAGAAATATCTGATCACACCGGAATTTAGGGACATCAGTGTAAACGATATGCATATTATAGAGGCAATCGGCCTTTTAGAACCAAAAAGCATGTCTGCGGTAGCAAGGCTGATGTCTGTGACGACAGGAACACTGACAAGGTCTATGGACGGTCTTTCCGATAAAGGATACGTAAACAGAGAACGGGGAAAAAAAGATAAAAGAATCGTATATGTTTCTTTGACAGACAAAGGGAAAAGGGCATATGTGCATCATGAGTCTTTTCACAGGGACATGATTGCCAAAATCAAAGACGGATTGAATGAGCAGGAGACAACGGTGCTGATTTATGCCCTGGCGAAACTGAATGATTATTTTAACCGGATTCATGAGAAATAATAGATTGCCATGATTTTCTTCTTGACATATATAGATTGTCGATTTATTATATAGATAATCTATATATAGACGATCAATATAAAGGAGGAAAAAGTATGGCAGTAGACAAGACATTGATTTCAGGAAGTACGATGATGCTTCTGCTTAAGCTGTTATCGGAAAAGGATATGTACGGCTATGAGATGATTGAGACATTAAGAAGCCGTTCCCAGAATGTATTTGAGCTCAAGGCGGGTACACTTTATCCGCTGCTGCATCAGATGGAAGATAAATCATT
>CAOKHR010000084.1 GCA_948468325.1 uncultured Lachnospiraceae bacterium
TTTTTGTATTTTGCCACGTAATAAAAAATCTTGTAGTATTCAAAATTTATATCCATATATTTTTTATATCTCTCTTATACCATATATATATTTTTCATATTTCCAAAAGAGTAGTATAATACAGTTCCAGTAAAAAAACGAAAAGGGCTGATTTATTTATGAATAAAGATTTGACGATAGGAAATCCCGAAAAAATTTTGTGGGCGTTTTGTCTGCCGATGTTTGGCAGCATTGTATTTCAACAGCTTTACAATATTGCCGACTCACTGGTAGCCGGTAAATTCCTTGGCGAAAAGGCACTTGCCGCAGTTGGCAACAGCTATAACATTACGCTTATTTTTATCGCTTTTGCCCTTGGGTGCAATATCGGATGTTCCGTAATTGTATCGCAATTATTCGGGGCAAAGGATTATGACACCTTAAAATCTTCCGTCTATACAACTTTAATTTCCGGCGGCATTTTATGCAGCTTTCTGATGATTACCGGATTATTATCCTGTGATTTGCTGCTTCGTCTTATGAAAACACAGACAGAAATCATGGCAGATTCGTCCTTGTATCTGAAAATCTATATCTGGGGCCTGCCGTTTTTGTTTTTCTATAATATTGCAACGGGTATTTTTTCGGCGCTGGGCGATTCGAAAACACCTTTTATTTTCCTTGCCATATCTTCCTGCTCCAACATCCTCGTTGATATTTTGTTTGTAAAAATATTCTCCATGGGCATTGCAGGCGTTGCCTGGGCAACATTTCTCTGTCAGGGAGTCAGCTGCATTGTCTCGGTCGTCCTTATCTTAAAACGTCTGTCAAACATAAAAACCGACGGTCGCATACAGATTTTTTCATGGCCTCTGTTTCGCAAAATCACCGTCATTGCCGTTCCCAGTATTTTACAGCAGTCTTTTATATCTGTCGGAAATATGCTGATTCAGGGATGCATCAACGGCTTCGGCGTAAGCACCGCCGCCGGTTATTCTGCCGCCGTCAAGTTAAATAATCTGGTGATTACTTCCTTTACTACGATTGGAAACGGCGTTTCCAACTTCACCGCCCAGAATATGGGTGCCCGCAAATATAACCGCATCCGGAAAGGCTTTTCTGCCGGACTGAAGCTGGTATGGCTCTTAAGCATCCCGTTTAGTATCCTCTATATCGGATTCGGAAAATATCTGCTGCTGTTATTTATGAAGCAGAGCTCTGTCGATGCGCTGCTGACAGGCAGACAGTTTCTGTGGATTTTATCTCCGTTTTATTTTGTAATTTCCGCCAAATTAATTGCAGACGGCATCCTCCGCGGTGAAGGCGCCATGCGTTCCTTTATGACGGCAACTTTCACAGACCTGATTCTGCGCGTTGTTTTAGCTTTTGTACTTTCATCTCTGGTAAATTCCGCCATCGGCATATGGTGCGCATGGCCCATCGGCTGGACAATTGCAACCGTGCTTTCCATCTGCTTTTACCGCCGGGAATATAAACGGCTTGTCTGATCTGTGCAGTTATTCCCCCTGCTTTTCCTTTACAAAAGCAAGCCCTTTTTTCACATATCCGTTTCCGAACCGTTTTCTGATTTTCCATGCATACCTGTTTTCGGCATCCGCAAATTTATCGTATTCAAACTGCAGAATCTCATCTACATCAAACGGAAACCCTGCATAGAATTCTTTCATTCTGTCAATGATTTTTACTGCCGCATGGACGACAGAAGCCAGTTCTCCGTCCGATGTCAGTATATTCACTGTTTTTAAATCATAGCGGGCAGCATTTTTAAAATTCTGCACCGCATGAATCTGATCTTTATCACGAAACGGCTGACCGGGAATGGATGCCAGCCAGACCATTAAAAGCTGTGCAAAAATAACATCTTTCTCTTCCAGACCTGCATTTACAAGCGGATTTAAATCAAACATGCGCAGCTCTATGTGATCGACTCCTTTTTTGCAAAGCGCTTCCAGACTATTTTCTCCTTCCGGTTTTAACCGTATCGGATAATACAGCTCCGACACTGCCTTAAGAAGTCCCATATTTACATATTTCCGGATACTGTCTGCATATGCGCAGATCGTATGATAATCCAAAACAGGCACAAACTCGTTCCAATATCCCATTTCCCCGCATCTTACGGATGCCATTCCTGTAAATACATCCTGATCGTAAACGCCTTTTTCTACAAAGGAACTGTCTAACAGCGGACTGGCAGCCGTTACTGCCACAAGCAGCCAGCCATAAGCAGCCATACTCTGTGCAAGATCCAGATAAAAACGGTTCTTATACTCTTTATAATCTGTCTCTTTCTGATACTTAAAATCAGCTTTCAGCAGTTCCTCGGAAAACGAATAATTTACGTGGATTCCGGAAAAAGTCATTTTGTAACGCCCGTATTTTGCAGATAAATATTCCCTGTATGCCGTTTTTGACACTTGCATTCCTTCAAAAACAGCAACCGGTATATCACTCTCATTCTGAATATAAGGCGGATTGGAAAACGGCCACAAATATTCTCTGTCCGCAAGGCCCGCCAGTTTCCGACAGATACGCCTGTCGTGAAACTCCAGCTCTTTGATGGCATCTTCTGCGCTTGCATGCACAGAAGTATTCACCTCTGTCTGATTTTCACAAAAATCCTTTACAATATGCGCATCATCTGTAAACGGATGGGGAGAATGGGACAGCATGCCGTCTTTTTTTATTCTTAAGCTCTCTTTCTCCAATCCAAAATTCCCGTCCAAGATATGTTTTCTTACAGCATCATGTTCAATATGCAGCATGTTCTATCAGCCCCTCTGTTTCGTCCTGCACAAATCTTTTACTACTTCCCCTGCAAGAATTAATCCTGCCACAGACGGCACAAATGCCACACTTCCCGGTATCTCTCTTTTCTCCCCGCATTCCTGTTTTGCCCGGAGTCCGCCGGTACCGTTTGTCTGACAGCCGGCAGGCATATCCTTCTGTGGCCTTAGCGGCTTTTCTTCGGAGTACACAACCTTCAGTTTCTTTACTCCGCGTTTTTTCAGTTCCCGCCGCATAACTTTTGCCAGCGGGCACATGTTTGTTTTATAAATATCACTCACCCGAAACTGGCTGCCGTCCAGTTTGTTGCCCGCGCCCATGCTGCTGATAACGGGAATCTCTTTCGCCTGCGCCTTCATCACCAGCTCAATTTTGGCCGTCACCGTATCGACAGCATCGACAACATAGTCATATTCTTCAAACGGAAAGGTATCTGCATTTTCCGGCAGAAAAAAGCAATTGTGTATTCTTACATCTGCGTCCGGATTGATTTCAAGTATCCGCTCTTTCATCACTTCTGTTTTGTATTTTCCGACAGTCTTTTGCGTCGCTATAATCTGCCGGTTTAAGTTTGTCAGACAGACTTTATCATGATCAATCAGATCAAATGCTCCGATTCCGCTTCTTACAAGGGCCTCGCAGACATAACCTCCTACGCCGCCAATTCCGAATACGGCAACTCTGGAACCGGATAACTTTTCCATTGCCTCTTTTCCGAGCAGTAATTCTGTTCTTGAAAATTGTGTTAACATCAGTTGATCTCTTCTTTCAGTATCTGAATGATTTTGTCATAATTCTTTGGATGATGCGGGAAGCTGCAGTCTGTACAGACTTTTATTCTTCTCCCATCCTTTTCTATATACTGCGGACTGCCCGCACAGTGCTCTTTTCCGTACATCGGGCAGTAACAAAACAGACAGTTAAACTCCTTTAGCCCCTTGTGGCAGGGAAAAAACCTGCACGCGCGGTTTTCAAAAAAACGATATGAATTTTCCATACTTGCTCCTGTTTCTTTTATTGTCTGCTCCTGATTTTTGCTTTCTCAACCAGCCTTCCGGCAAATGCAGGATTCGATGGATAATATAGATGCGGAAAACCAATCCAGCAATTTCCGTTTTCTATTATACAAGGATATTCTCTTCCTGTCACCGTTTTTTTTGCTATGGCGTCTGTTCCGTTATCCGTACTGTCAAAATAGTGGAACTCATGTCCTTTTATCGCAGTGCTTTCCGGCAGAAAACAGCTTTTCTTCTCCGAAATTTCAATATATCCAAAGCGCACCGTCCTGCCGGCGTCATAACATACCGCAGGGACTGCCCCTGCCATAGCATAACAGTTTCCGTCCCTGTCATTTAAGGCAGTATGCAAATTTTCTATTCATTCTACCTTTCCCGCCGCCAAATCTTCTGCAAAATCAAACGCCAAAATCCAGACCGGATTCCCTGCCTGCATTAAATGATATTTTCCGGCTTTTTTGACTTATTTGCCTGTAACAAAACCAGATCTTCCCTGCTGATTTTATACATGGACAAAATTTCTTTTATTTCACAAAGTGTTTCTATACTGACGGCATTTACAACTACACGTATTCACTGACTTCCGTACTTCCTCTTTTGTCACAGGAACTTTATTTCTGATAAATTCCGCATCCGGTATTCCGTGTGCCAGCTTTCTTTCTGCCGCATTTTGATTTCTCACAAAACAGGTATACAATCTTTGCCGCACCGGGCGCAGCCGCCCCAGCGGCATATTATCCTCTGCTATGACTTATACCACAGAAAGAATTCGTACACAAAATAAGCCTGCAGAACGGTAAATTCTGCAAGCTGATACGTACAACCAGTTACTCGTGGTCTGAAACAAACGTTTCTGTACAACATTCAGGCAGGTCTCCCGGCTTAAAAATCATTGCATCTGCCGCCTTCCCGGTTTCCCTTTTCACCAAAACCAATGCCCATTCCTAAAATCAGCGCATTGTTTTGACACCTGTATGTTACATATTCAGTTTATCAAAGTATATCACATTTTCTTATGATGTCAGGAAATGTCAAATATAAAACTTGCAGGCCTTACAAGTTTAAAAATTCTTATGCCAGAAATTCTTATCTATAAACTCTGCGTACATCTGCATACTGTACTGATAATAAGATGCAAGCTGACGTTCTTTTAAAATTTTCATATCACGAATCTGCTTCCGAAACATGTTCATGAAATTTCTTCTGTCATGCAGTCCCATTTCTCCCGTATCCGGCGGAAGAGAACTAAGTCCTCCGTTTTTGTCAACGTCCAGATAAGCTTCCAGTGCCCGCATTTCTACTAATGTCGCACAGTTCGGATTAATCTTATTGATATGTATCGTCTGTTCAAATGCATTTCCGTTCTCATCCACACCTTTTGCAATCACCGTCGGATCTTCCTCAGTCGAATCCGGTGCATACTTAATATAATAAGACAGTCCTGTCCCGTTTCCTCCCGAATAAAGCATATCGTCTGTCTTCATATAAATGATGTGCATTTTGGGCGTACTCACTGTTTTACTGACATACTCATTAGTTCCATTTGTTTTTTCTGCTTTTGCTGCGGCAAAGCTGTTTGTTCTTCCCATTGTCCAATTTCCGCTGATGTTCATTTTATTCCTCCTGATTCCTTCTATTCTGTTTCCATGCTGTCAAAAAGATCCGGCATGTACGTAAATGACAACTGCCCCGTCTGTTCTGCAATGGCTTTCTGATCCAGCATCTCCTGATACTGCTCCTGCAGTTTCTCTCTGCGTTTTGCCCTGCGGTCCCAGAATCCTTCTTCTTTTTCCATAAAAGGACTGCCGCCGCCAAAACTCTGCCCGTAAGATTCTTCATCTGCAGCTCCAAAATGAAGAACGGAATAATTTATGCTGTGGTAATGATCGGTAAATGAAAAATTGGCACGAATTGCTTTTAATACATGCGCTTCATATTCCGGATCATTTTTCATCGCTTCAAAGCCTGCTTCTGTAATTTCTATGTTCCATTGCCAGCCGGACTGTGACGGATTCAGAGGAATCCGCGAAATTTTATCATGAATATACTGCTTATATTCCTCCATTGTCATTTTTTCCGTCATTTTCTGTGCAAGTTTTTCCGAAAAAGCGGATGCTCCGGCATCTTTTGCACCATAGCAGCAAGACATATTGTAGAACGTCTTCGTCATACTGTTGACATGAATCGTATCATTTCCCATGGCAGCTCCTTTCTTCCAATCGTAAATGATTCCTTTATATAAATAATACGAATCAAAAGACAGGAAAGTTTCAAAACTACTCTGCCGCAGAAGCATTTGCTTTCATTCTGTTCATACAGTCCGTCTTACTGCATGTATCACAAACCCTTTTGCAGCCTGTTTTTTCATCCCGTGTCAATTCCGCAACAAATACCGCGCTCTTTTTCGGCGTCATACAAAAAGCTGCATTACAGCTAACCTCTGACGTCAGTCCTTTTAACCTCTCCGGCAGCAGTTCCAAAGGAAATTCTTTTTCACTGCCTAAAAAATGATAAGCCGCCGCATGATAACCCGTATTTTTTTCCATATAACGGCTGTAGGCATCATAACCCTGCATCAGCAATTCACCGGCCAACGCTTCTGCCATATAACTTTCAGATAACAGGCCCTCCCGCTCATAACATTCCTGCAGACGGTCCAAGCCTTCTCCCAAAGACATAACAACATCTTCACAGAGCGTATCCGAATCCCCTGTTTTTGCCTGCTGCCGCAAAAAAGATTCTTTTCTCTCCCAAAAAGCTTCTCTTTGTAAAAAAGGCAGCATCTTTTCTGCCACCGCTGCTAACTCTTCTCTATAACTTTCTTCATAATGAAATCTTTCACAAACCTTTTTTATAAAACCAGGGGTTAAAAATTTATCCAGAACATCCGGAAAAAAAACTGCCATTTCCATTCCTCCTGCAAGCTTTATTTTAAATGCATTTATTATAACACAAAAAACTGCCGCTCCGACAATATTTAAATTGTCAGTGCGGCAGCTTTTAATATTTCCCGCTCTAGTTCTTATTTATTCTTCGGCTTAGCTTAATTTTTTCACTTTTATGCCGGCCTGTTTAATTTTCTTTAAGAATTTTGCATTCTTTTTCAGTTTCTTGGGCACTTTTACGGTCTTAACTTTTGAACCTTTGAAAGAATTTTTAGCAATTGTACTAACAGCTGTTCCTTTGAATGTAACTTTTGTGAGTTTCGTACATTTTTTAAATGCATTTGCCTGAATGGATTTTACATTCTTTCCAATTGTAACACTCTTCAACTTCTTGCTGTTTGCGAATGCACTTTTACCGATTCCTACTACTTTGTAATCTTTTCCGTCAATTTTTACTGTGTTAATATTTACGGATTTCGCATTCTTGTCACCTGTTTTCAATATTACCGTTGCTGCTGCCGGATCTTCAATTGTATAAATCGCACTGCCGACTGTTTTATCATCACCTTTTTTCGGGCTGTTATCTACCGGCCCTGTTGGCCCGGTCGGTCCGGTCGGCCCTGTTGGTCCGGTTGGTCCGGTCGGCGTACTGGTATCCAGATTCAATGCGGCTTTTGCAGCATTCAATTTCGCCAGTACGGCATCCAGATCTTTTACTGTAATATTTGCATTTGCCGCCGCGTCTTTTGCTTCCTGCAATGCGGCTGTATATCTGTTCCAGTTATCATCCTGCAAATATTTCTTTCCGGCCACCTCAGACTCAATATCTGCGACTGCACTGGTAAGATTTGTCTTATCTGCATTCGAAGCCGTTTTATCTGCCAGATTTGCAGCTGCTGCCTCCAATGCCGCAATTGCACGGTCTACATCAACTAATGTGACTGTTTCATCTTCTTTTAAATCTCTTACTGTCTGAAGCGCATCTGCAAAGCCTGCCCAGTTAGCATGGTACTTCTCACCGTTTGCCTCATCATATTTCACTGTTCCGTCTTCATTTTCCAGTACTTTTTTCAATGCCGCATCTAACACAGCTGCTGCTTCAGCTTTTGTATACTCCTTAGCAACTAAATGCTCTGTAGATATGCTGTTTTTCTTATCACTGATGTCTGTCTTATTGATTCCTGCAAAATTATCTGCTTCCATGCCATCCAGAAAAGATTTTACAGCGCTTCTTGCCGTACCAAAAGCTGTAATACTGTCCTCTGTATAATATTTCGTATAAGCTTCTGTCGTCAAATCAATATTTTTTACTGCGTCATATGCAGTCTGCAGTTCTGCTTTTCCTGTCGCCACTTTATTTTCTGCTTTATCAATTGCAGTAAATGCGTTCTGCAGTTCCTGTGCTTTTGCATCGTTAAACGCTGCATACTCTGTAGAATCGGTTGTCAGAACAGCATCACTTGCATCTAATGCAGCTTTTGCCGGATCTAACTTGTCTGTCTTAAAGCTGTTCCATACGTCATTGTAATAAGTATACTCTGCATTTTTATCTTTCAGTTCATCATATTTCTTTTCCAAAGGCGTTGTGTCAGAAGCTATTTTTTTGCAGATTACTTCCCTTACACGCAGAGAGCCTCCTAATGCTGTTATAGATACAGCACCGGAAAGTCCTTTTACATTGACATTTGAATTCGCTCCCAGCAATTCTTTCTCTTCTGTTGTTGCAGTTCCGCCAGCTGCCTCTTTCTCGTATGCTACTTTTGCAGTAACCTTGCCCTGAGCATCAATTTTCATTGTAACATTATAATCTGTCAAAGCTTCTATTGCCGGATCAGAACCCAGACTCTGGAAATCTCCGTCATCTACTTTGTATCCCCATTCGTTATTGTTGATACCAAGTCTGATACTTTTCCCTGCTGTACCTGACTCTTCCGGCAACGACAAAACTCCAAGATAAAATTCTTTCCCTGATCCAACTTCATATGGACGCAATACGGAAGAAACTTCTCCTTCTGTAAAATCTGTTACTGTTTTATTATAGATTGTTGCATTCGGATTCTTTTTATCGTCATTCTCCGGATCTCCAATCGCCGCATAAATAATTCCTTCTCCTACAAGCTGCTGAATAAGAATATCTTCTGCCTCTTTTCCTTCTTTCGGAGACATCCATTCGCAATCCTCATAATTAATCAGCGCAAGTGGTGTTTTCCAATCCGCCGCGTTTGTAGATTCCG
>CAOKHR010000085.1 GCA_948468325.1 uncultured Lachnospiraceae bacterium
AGGTACCGGATACTAAGGGCGGCGTACAGTTTAACCCGGACGGTACATTAAACAGAGCTGCGATGCTTACCATCATGAATCCGGATGATAAAGCAGGATTGGAAGCAGCGCTTAGAATCAAAGAAGAGACCGGAGCGGAAGTTACCGTAATCACCATGGGACTTCCGAAAGCAGATGAAGTTCTCCGTGAAGCGATAGCAATGGGAGCAGACAAGGGAATCCTTGTAACAGACAGAGTTCTTGGCGGCGCTGATACATGGGCGACTTCCACAACTCTTGCAGGAGCAATCCGCAATCTGGACTATGATTTAATCATCACAGGACGTCAGGCAATCGACGGAGATACTGCACAGGTTGGACCGCAGATTGCAGAACACCTTGGACTTCCGGTGATTTCTTATGCACAGAATATCAAAATTGACGGCGATGCAGTGATTGTTGAGCGTCAGTATGAAGACAGATACCATGAATTAAAGGTAAAAATGCCCTGCCTGATTACAGCATTGTCAGAATTGAACGAGCCGCGTTATATGACTCCGGGCGGAATCTTTGATGCTTATGAAAAAGAAGTTACCGTATGGGGAAGACCTGATTTGAAAGATGTAGACGATGCAAACCTTGGATTAAAAGGTTCACCGACCAAGATTGCAAAAGCATCCGATAAAGTCCGCAAAGGCGCAGGAGAAAAAGTAACACTTGCTCCGGATGAAGCAGTAGATTACCTGATCGGTAAGTTCAAAGAGAAACATATTATCTAATAAAAATAAGGAAAAGTGGTGAATATCATGGGATTAGAAGAATATAAAGGAGTATATGTCTTTGCTCAGCAGGTAGACAACGTATTAGACGGTGTTGCATTTGAACTGCTTGGCAAAGCAAAAGACCTGGCAAAGGATTTGGATACGGATGTAACAGCAGTACTGATTGGTTCTGACGTAAAAGGCCTTGCAGATGATCTGGCAGTTTACGGAGCAGACAAAGTAATCGTTGTTGACGATCCGGAACTGAAAGATTACAGAACAGAGCCATATGCACATGCCCTGGCATCTGTAATCAATGAATATAAACCGGAGATCATGTTAGTAGGCGCTACGGCAATCGGCCGTGACCTTGGCCCTACCGTTTCTGCAAGAGTTGCAACAGGCCTCACAGCTGACTGTACCGTACTTGAAATCGGTGATTTCCCATTGGTTGCACAGCCTGGCAAAGAAGACGAGCAGAAGCACAATCAGCTTCTTATGACACGTCCGGCATTCGGCGGCAATACAATTGCAACCATTGCATGCCCGGATAACCGCCCGCAGATGGCTACGGTACGTCCCGGCGTTATGCAGAAGATTGCTCCGATTGAAGGCGCAAAGGCAAATATCATCGAGTTTAATCCTGGTTTTACACCGGATAACCGTTATGTAGAGATTTTAAATATTGTAAAAGCAGTGAAGAATACGGCAAATATTATGGAAGCAAAAATTCTGGTATCCGGCGGCCGTGGCGTCGGTTCCAAAGAGAACTTTAAATTACTGGATGATCTGGCAGAAGTACTTGGCGGAACAGTAAGCTGCTCACGTGCAGTTGTAGAGAATGGCTGGCAGCCGCAGGATCTGCAGGTTGGACAGACAGGTAAAACAGTTCGTCCGCAGATTTATTTTGCAATCGGTATTTCCGGAGCAATTCAGCACGTAGCCGGTATGGAAGATTCTGATCTGATTGTTGCAATCAATAAAGATGAGGATGCTCCGATCTTTGATGTTGCTGATTATGGCCTGGTTGGAGATCTTAATAAGATTGTTCCGGCTTTGACAGCAGCTTTAAAGGCTGAGATGGCTTAATCGTCAGGTTGAAAATCGAATTTTGAATTATAAAAACCGCACTTTTTTGGATGCTGTTTGATACAGGAGTCCGGAAAACTGCGGTTTTTTGCGGCTCAGGAATATCCTGAAATGCTTATTTACAGGTTTTGTTTTGGATAGAGGTAGCATTTTATCTGAAATATCGGTATAATAAAGATATAAAAAGTGCAGGAGGTGTTGTATTATGAAAAAAAATGTACGCCTTGCAGATATTTATGTCAGAATTTATAATAAGCGTCCGCTGACATTTGACGATCTTGTGTTTTTATCGAAATATGACCGTGAATGTTTTGAAAAGACTTATCGGAATGTTATGTACAATCTGGCGGAAGCAAAAGAGAAAAATAATGTGTCAGAGACGATGCCAAATTCGGCGCCGGAAAATGACAAAAGTGAAGAAAAGAAAGAAGATCATGCGAAAGCCAATCAGGAGAACAGACCGGACATTCAGCAGCTTCTTGACAACATAAAGAACATGCAGTGGGAGGATTTTCCTGTACCCATGCTTCAGGCAGACAACGTAAAACAGCTGCTTGGGAGTCTTTACATGGAAAAGCTGTTTCCTCACAATGACAAATACAGATACTTTCAGCTGGAGGATAATGTAGATACTTCTACATTTAATAAAAAAGCATGAAGAAAATACTCTTAACGGCAATTAATGCAAAGTATATTCATTCCAATCCTGCCGTTTACAATTTGAAAGCATGTGCGGGAGAATATGCAGATGCAATAGAAATTGCAGAATATACCATCAATCACAGAAGCGAATATATTCTTCAGGAAATTTATAAAAAAAGACCGGATGTTTTATGCTTTTCCTGTTATATCTGGAATTATGACTATGTACGGGAAATTGCAGCAGAATTTCATAAATTAAGAAAAGAAGTGCCCATCTGGGTCGGAGGGCCGGAAGTATCGTATGAAACCAGAAAAATGTTTGCAGAAAATCCGGCTTTCTACGGAGTGATGATTGGAGAGGGTGAGGCATCGTTTTCCGGACTGGCAGAATATTATTGCAGCGGAAAAGAAATGGAGCTAAAGAGTCTGGCAGGCATTGCATTTCGGGAGGAAATAGAAGTGGATGGGATTTGTTATACGGCGCCGCGGCCTCCTATGGATTTGAATCAGGTGCCGTTTACATATTCGGATATGGATGAGTTTCAAAACAGAATTATCTACTACGAATCCAGCAGGGGATGTCCGTTTTCCTGCAGCTACTGTTTATCTTCCATAGATAAAAAACTGCGTTTTCGGGAGACAGACACAGTAAAAAAGGAGCTTTCTTTTTTTATCGAAAAAGAGGTGCCGCAGGTGAAGTTTGTAGACCGGACATTTAACTGCAATCATGCGCATGCAATGGAAATCTGGCAGTTTATTAAAGCAAAAGACAGGGGAATTACAAATTTTCATTTTGAGATTGCGGCGGATCTTTTGTCAGAAGAGGAGCTTACATTACTGTCGGAACTTCGGCCGGGACTGATTCAGCTTGAAATCGGCGTGCAGTCTACAAATCCCGCGACAATCGAAGAAATTCACAGAACGATGAGGCTGACAAAGCTTTTTTCTGCGGTAAAGAAAATTCAAGAAGCCGGAAATATCCATCTGCATCTGGATTTGATTGCGGGCCTTCCCTTTGAGGATTTCGAGCGCTTTGCGCAGTCTTTTCGGGATATTTATGCATTAAAACCCAATCAGCTCCAGCTTGGATTTTTAAAAGTGCTAAAAGGCTCCTATATGTATGAGCACCGGACAAAATACGGCATCATCTGCCGTGACAGGCCGCCGTATGAAGTGATGCAGACAAACTGGCTTTCTTACGATGAAATACTATCCATCAAGCTGGTGGAGGAGATGTTGGAAGTATATTATAACAGCGGACAGTTTGAAGTGACGATGAAGCTGGTTGATGCGGCATATCGGGATTCTTTTGATTTTTTTCTGGAACTGGGACGGTTTTATGAGAAAAACAGTTATCTGGACCGGAATCATTCCAGAATCCGCAGATCGGAACTGCTGCTTGAATTTCTTACGAAAGATCAGAAAATGCCTGTGGATTTAGTAAAAGAATCACTGTTATTTGATTTGTATTATCGAGAAAATATGAAGAGCCGCCCGTTCTGGGCGAAAAACCCTGCGGAATTTTCCAGGATTACGAAGTTATTCTGCAAAAACGGCAAGCTTTCACACATAGAACCGTTTTTTTATCACTTTCCGAAAAAAGAAGAAAAAGCAGTTTCTGCACTTCCAGAGAAGCTGCCGGAATGTATTTATGTACTGTTTGAATATGAGAAACGCGATGCTTTGAGCCATCAGGCAAAGACGACGGAAATTACAGGTTTGGAGGTAAAAGAAAAATGGGAAAACGCACGGATGAAATTTTAAAGAGGCTGGACCGCGAATACGGGACGGAGTACCGCTGTTATCTCAATCATGAGACTCCCTGGCAGCTTTTGATTGCCGTTATTTTAAGTGCGCAGTGCACCGATGCAAGGGTAAATATTGTTACAAAAGATTTGTTTCAAAAATACGATACATTAGAAAAGTTTGCAGATGCGGATTTAAAGGAGCTGGAAAAAGATATACACTCCATCGGATTTTACCATAATAAGGCAAAAAATATCATTGCCTGCGCAAAAAAACTGGTGGAAGAGTTTCATGGAGAAGTGCCGGAAACATTAGAAGAACTGACATCGCTTGCCGGTGTGGGACGTAAAACTGCGAATGTCATCCGCGGCAATATCTACCACGAACCGAGTGTTGTGGTAGATACGCATGTAAAGCGGATTTCCAAACGGTTAGGTTTTACAAAGAATGATGATCCTGAGAAAGTGGAAATGGATTTGATGAAAGTACTTCCAAAGGATCACTGGATTCTTTATAATATTCAGATTATTACATTTGGACGAAACATCTGTTTTGCAAGGAGTCCAAAGTGCAGCGAGTGTTTTTTGAATGATATTTGCAAGTCAAAAGATAAACGGTAAAAATCAGCCGGCAATCAGATTTTGTATTTTTTTAAACCAGAAACTGTTTATCATAATTCGATTTAAACGTGTTACAATATCTGCGAACAGATAGATGATTAACATTGTGGCAATGAGAATCATACATTCCTGCCATACGGTCAGACTGTACTGTGAAAAGAGACTTAGGATCTGTCCCATGACTACGTGCTGCAGCAGGAAGATGGCGTAGGAAATGCCTGCCGTATAGCTGAAAAACGGTTTCACCCATTTGAATTTCATCAGGTAACTGCCAAGATGATAAAATATAAGAAACAGACCGATGGAAATCATCTGTGCACAAAGAAACGGGTCCAGCGGCACTTTTACAAAAATGAAAACAAGTGCAATGCCGCCAAAGACGGCAGTAATCCATTTGGCGCTTAGTTTTTCCCGATATTCCATAAAAAGCATGCCAAGCCAGAATGCAGTCAGGCATACAATCAGATTCCGTTCTCTTTGAATCTGAAATTCAAGCAATGGCCAGTGAAAACTCAAAGTTAACGCGCAAAGCACAAAAGTCGTTATAAACCGGATGTGGCCCATACACCATGTCAGAAGCGGATACAGCAGATACAGGCAGACAAGCGCGCCTAAAAACCATTCTCCGATAAAATAATAATTCTGTGTATAACGGTAGGACAGATAACCGTCCATGCCAAAAAGAGTCAGAATCATGCTTTTTGGACTTCCGTTGTAAAAAAGCGTTCCGACAGTTGTTGCCTTTTGATAGAAAAGAAAAAGCCATACCATATAAAACATGGGGAAGAGTCCTTTGAATCTTCCAAAATAATAGCGCTTTAAAGAAGACGGCTTTAACTTTGGATAATTATAATAAAGGGATGCTCCGGATAACATAAAAAAGATATTCACACTGGTATTTTCTCCCCACACACCGTTAGCATGTGTAAATAAAATTGGAAAATTTGCGTGCTGGGGCGCAAGATTTAAGATACCTGAAAAATGATAAATTACAATAATCCAGGCAGTGACGCTGCGCATAAAATCAAAGCTGTCAATGCGTTGTTTTGTCATAATGCAGATTGCTCCTTTTTCATAAATTGATATTATGTGACATTATAGTAACAGTTCAGCCTTACGGCTTCACTGTTACGGAATCCGCCCATTTAAAGTTTGGCTGCGCCAAAGGGGCGAATTCCCGCTTGGCATAATATACGTGTTCTTACGGACTTTGCAGCCAGTGCAAAGTCCTGGGCTGAACTAATACACATTATACCATATCTAAAACCGTTTACCAAGGTTTTTTCTTGCAATATCGTCATTTTAATGGTAGAATGAAGTTGCTTTTGATGGGTCAGGAATGCGCATTTACTGCGCATTCCGTAAGAACATGATGCAGGAGCACAGAATGAAAGCTGTATTTTTGACAATAATAAATGGCGAGAGAAACAATATGGGATGAGGTATATGAAATGTTTTTTAATTCATTGGATTTTTTAATCTTTTTTCCAATCGTGGTTTTGCTTTATTATATCATACCTGTGAAATTAAAGCATTTCTGGCTGCTTGCTGCAAGCTATTATTTTTATATGTGCTGGAATGCAAAATATGCAATATTGATTTTGTTTTCCACAATAGTGACTTATGCCAGCGGCCTGATGATTGAAAAAGTAAAAAATGGCCCGTGGGATGAGGCTCGCAGGAAAAAATATAAAATTCTTACCGTGGCGCTTAGTTTTGGACTGAATCTGGCTGTACTTTTCTATTTTAAATATTTTAACTTTACACTGGAAGCAGTCAGCAGTTTGTTCCGTCTGGTGCATATTGAATTAAACGCACCTGTTTTTGATATTGTTCTTCCTGTCGGAATATCGTTCTATACGTTTCAGGCATTAAGTTATACGATGGACGTTTACAGAGGGGAAATTTATGCGGAAAAAAACTTTTTCAGGTATGCGCTTTTTGTTTCCTTTTTTCCACAGCTGGTAGCAGGGCCGATTGAGCGCTCCAAAAATCTTTTAAAACAACTTGCAGTTCCCCGGAAATTCAGCTTTGAAGCAGCAAGAGACGGAATCCTTTTAATGATATGGGGATTTTTTCTGAAAGTTGTTCTGGCAGACAGAACAGCTATTTTTGTAGATACTGTCTACGGTGACTTTGAGTCATATGGCGGCTGGTATCTGGTTGTGGCGACACTTCTTTTTGCCGTGCAGGTATATTGTGATTTTTACGGATATTCCGTCATTGCCATGGGTGCGGCTGAGATACTCGGCATTCGTTTGATGGAGAATTTTGACGCGCCTTATTTTTCCACAACGGTAGCGGAATATTGGAGAAAGTGGCATATTTCACTGACCTCATGGTTTAAGGATTATTTATATATTCCGCTTGGAGGAAGCAGAAAAGGAATGCTCCGCAAAAATATCAACAGAATGATTGTTTTTGTGGTGAGCGGTCTGTGGCACGGGGCATCGTTTTCCTATGTGGCATGGGGAGGACTGAACGGATTATACCAGACAATCGGAGAAGTTCTGCAGCCGGTCAGGGACAGGCTGGTTTCCATTTTGCATCTGAACAGGCAGTCTTTTGGACATAAACTGGCAAAAATGGCTGTTACGTTATTTCTGGTAGATTTTTCCCTGATTTTTTTCAGGGCAAACCGGTTTCGGGATGCGATTGAAATTATAAAACAAATCTGGACGGTTAAAAATCCCTGGATTTTATTTGACGGTTCGATTTACGATTGCGGGCTGGACAGCCGTAATTTCTGGGTAATGATGGTATGCATAGGAATTTTATTATTTGCAGATTACTTTAAACATAAAGGAATTGCAGTGCGGAAAATTATTACAGAGCAGGATTACTGGTTCCGCTGGCTTGTAATTTCATTGTCCGTCTGCGCAATTTTAATCTTTGGTATCTGGGGAACGGAATATAATGCTGCAGGCTTTTTGTATTTCCAATTCTAAAAGGAATACGTATGTATCCCTTTATGCGCAGAAAGCGTGCGCAATAATAATGGGATGATCTGCCGCCGGGGGAAAGAGGTATTATATGAGAAAAAGATATAAAAACATAATATCGGCAATATTGTGCTGTCTGGTATTTTTGCTTTTGTTTACGGCATCATGGAAATTTCTGATGAGAAAAGGCAGTTATATCAAAAATGATGATTTTTACAGTTATGATGGAAATTATGATGTGCTTTTTCTGGGAACAAGCCATGTAGTTATGGGCGTCTCTCCCATGGAGCTTTGGAATGATTACGGGATTACTTCTTATAATCTTGCCAACCACGGCCAGTGGATTCCGATTGACTACTGGGTGCTGAAAAATGCTCTGGATTATACGAAGCCAAAGCTCGTAGTTCTTGATATTCGTGCTCTCGATATACAAAATAATAAAGTTTCTCCGGAACATGTGGCACAGACGCACGAGTCGTTTGACAGGATGCCGCTTAGTAAAAATAAAATTTCGGCTATATATGATTTATTTCCGGCAGGAGAAAGAATGGAATATCTGTTTAATTTTTCCATTTATCACACAAGATGGAAAGAAATTGACGAGTCATTCTGGGAGAAAGCACAGCCGTCAACGGAAAAGGGAGCCAATATAGACAATTCCAATAATTTTGACCAGACCAGAGTATACGAATTGAAACCGCCCAGTCTGTTAGATAAAAGCGAGATGAATCTGGAAGAAACAGTCGGAAAGCAGTATTTAAGAAAAATTATAGAATTGTGTCAGGAAGAAAATATCGAGATTCTGCTTACATCTCTTCCGTATGCTCCAAATGCAGGGTATCAGAGATGGTTAAACAGTGCACAGGTAATTGCAGATGAATACGGCGTCCCGTATCTGGATATGATTACAGACGATACATTTGTCAATTACCATACGGATTTTTTTGACGAAGACCATTTAAATTCGTCAGGCTCCAGAAAGGCAACGGCATATATCGGAGAGTATCTTGTAAATCATTTTGATTTGATGGACTGGCGGGACAGTGAGATTGCCGGGCAGTGGAATCAGGATTATATTGATTATACAAATTATAAAGTAGAATGGATGCAGTCCCA
>CAOKHR010000086.1 GCA_948468325.1 uncultured Lachnospiraceae bacterium
TGGCATTGAATTTCCATTCATTGCCGTTTTTGTACAATTCTCCAAAAACCGCAGCCGTCTCTATCGAGAAATCTTCTCCCAGATCGTAGCGCAGCAGTTCTTCTCCTGTCTGCTCATTGTAAATCCGGATAAATGCATTGTTCACCTGTCCAAAATTCTGGCGTCTCTGTTCTGCTTCATAAATCGTAACGGTAAATGCGATTTTGGTAATATTTTCGGGCACTAAGGAAAGGTCAATCTTTATCTGCTCATCGTCCCCTTCACCCTCGCCTGTCCGGTTATCGCCCAAATGCTGTACACTGCCGGAGGGATGCGTTAAATTTCCGAAAAACACAAAGTCCTCCTGACGTGAAACTTTTCCTGTATCTGCCAGCAAAAACGCGGCTGTATCCAAATCGAAATCACCGCCGGTATCGAATGCATTCACATCCCATCCCAAGCCTACTACCACTTTGGATAAACCGGGATTGTCTTTTGTAAGATTTACTTTCTGTCCTTTTGTCAAACTAATCGGCATAATCTTCCCTCCTATGCTACTTCAATGCCGTAATGCGCGCACAGAGCCGCAAGGCCGCCCTGAAAACCGCTGCCGATGGCATTAAATTTCCATTCTCCGCTGTGACGGTATAACTCTCCGACTACAACGGCTGTTTCAATTGAAAAATCTTCTCCCAAATCATATTTAATTAATTCCGTTCCGGTAGCTTCATCTACAATCCGGATAAAGGCATTGGATACCTGTCCAAAATTCTGCCTGCGCACTTCCGCATCATAAATTGTAACGGTAAATGCAATTTTTGCAACATTTGCCGGAATTTTTGTCAAATCAACCTGAATCTGCTCATCGTCTCCTTCGCCTTCACCTGTCAGATTATCTCCCATATGTTTTACGGCTTCGCTTGGATGCTCTAAATTGCCGTAGAAAATAAATTCTTTTTCTGTCGGGCATTTTCCGTTTTCTCCCAGCATAAATGCCGCTGCATCCAAATCAAAATCTGCTCCGGAATCAAACGCGTTAACATCCCATCCCAGACCTACCATGATACTTTTCAGTCCCGGATTTCCTTTTGTGAGATCTACTTTCTGTCCTTTTGATAGATTAATTGGCATAATTACTCCTCCTCCATGGTATTTTTAACTTTGCTTGTTAGGATTATGATACATCTTGTTGAACTCTGCTTTGATATTTTCCAGACGTTCCTGATCCATGGCACGCTGCTTTTTCGCATTTTCCTGAATTTGTCTTGTCTCATCAATACCGTTTACAATTGTTCTCCAAGTTGTTTCCAGTGTTTCAATTTTGATGGAACTTCCGGACGCCATCCTTGTAATCATCTTAGACTGCTCTACCGTATTCCTGGCGTTTTTTATCAGCATTTCATTTGTCTTTTCATCCAGCGCCGACATTGCATCCGCCTGAATTTTCTGACGTTTTAACATAATTGCCTGTGCAAGCGCCTGCTTAAATACAGGAAGCGTGATGATGAAAGCTGAATTAATTTTCCTTACAAGGTTCATATTGGAGAATTCCATCGTTTTAATCATCGGAACGGACTGAAGCGCTATGTTTTCAGCCGTTCTAAGATCCTGGGTCCTCTGCTCAAGCATCATCAGCGACTGCTGCAGGCCCTGGATTTCAAACTGAATCGCCATGTCTCCTGAACTTTGCAGGTCATTTTCTCTCTGGGCAATATATGCTTCCAGCTCCCTGCATCCCTGCTCGCCTGCCAGTATGTATTTCACAAGGTCATGATAATAACTTACATTGGCCTGGAACATCTGCTCTAATTTACGGTTTGCCTGCTTAATCTCTGATTCATATTGTTTGAGCTGAACATAGATTTTATCCACTTCATCTCCCATTGTATGATATTTTGCCAGAATTTTATCCAGCTGTTTTCTTAAATTTCCAAACAGCTTTCCAAACAGTCCCGGATTGTCTTTAATCTCTTCAATATCGAACTTTTCCATAATCTTGGCCAGTGTATTTAACATTACACCGGTATCGTCAATCTGGGACATATTCATACTGTTTAATACAACATCGGAAGCCCTTGAAATTTCTTCCGCTGCTTCGGCGCCAAAAGACACGATTGTCTCCGGATTGTCAATTTCAATCGAACTGACAAGCGCGTCCACTTCTGCTGAATTTACAAGCTCCTCATTCATTTTCTGCCGGTCTGCAACAATATCGTAGCTTTCGACAACTTCAATTTCATTTTTTACCCCCGGCGCGGCCGGCTGGGCAGCTGTTTGTACTTTGCTAAAATCAAGACCCATATTAATTACCTCTCTTAAATATTTTTTCACGCCACGAAGGACGTGTAACAGAAGAAATCTGCGCGAAATCAGGTATCTGCAGATCATAGATATATTCCCCAATCTGATGCTCTTCCATAATTTTACTGTTGTAATATTTTTCGGCTCCCTGATAACCTGTAGGGACAAAAAACAATACGTCAAATCCCACCAGATTTAAATAGGCCGCCAAAATAGAATCTTCCAGAGAAACTATATTCTCTGTTGTATGAATATAAATTATTTTCGGATTTTTCTTCGTAAAATCAAACTTCTGAATCATCCTTGTTATATCTTTTTTCAAATTGAGCACAGTAGAAATAATCGTATATTCCATTCCGTTTTCGAATGTGCCCCGAATGATTTTCTGATCAATTAAAAGCTGCAGTTTATCCAGCAGATGATCTTGTATTTCTTCTCTTAAAAAACCATAGGCATAAGCCGGATGCTCTTTGATCTTTGCCCTGAGCAGCTTATTGTTTTTAAAGAAAGACGATGCACAGGCTTTGACGGGATTTGGCTCTGACAGGCCAAAATAAGACATATTTTTCAGCACTATGGTATCTGCTGTCAGCAGATTTTTGATTCCTGCCCAGTACGGAGCAAGCAGGCCGTCTTTGACTCCGGATGCTTTTGCAAAAATTACCGGCATATTTACAACGGAATCCGCAGTACTGAAATTGGGCCGGTATTTTAACTCCTGATCCCACAGAATCCTTATCTCCTCATACGTAGTTTTAAGCGAAAGTGCATTTGCTTTTGCATACTGCCTGTTTCGGTATATGCCGGAGTCCTGATACATCAGCGTATCCAGTTCCCGCTCCGCCTGATATGCGGCAGTTCCCATCGAAAGTACGGACTGTTCCATCGGAAACTTATCTGCCTTCATAGATTCTCCGTAATTTTTTTCAAATAATACGGCATCTTTTAAGCAGCACGCTTCATTTAAATCCGGTTTTAATACCAGCACGTCAACCGGAAGCTTTGCCAGAAATTTTAAAAACAATGCCTCGTTGCCGCTTTTTACACTGCCAAAATGGATAAAGCAGCTAATCTCCGGCATCTTCCAGTTAACAAACAGCTTTGGCATGTAGCGTTTCAGCCAGCACAATAAATATACCGCTTTATTAGTCAGCTTATTCAAAGTCATGCCGGATACTTTGGATTCTTCTGTCAAAACATCTATAAATGCCTTGTTCATCAGATTTTTAAGCTCTGCATTTAAAGGATACTGAATATTCAGAGAAAGATCCAGAAGCATCTGGTCCTGTCTGGTATAATTTTTTCTCCGGACAGCGCCAATCTCCTCCATCGTCGGCTTTGGAATTTCTTTCTCCACAATTACAAGTTTACGTTTGCTGTTTGTGAGTGAAAGCTGAAACTGATACAATTCGTTTAAATAAGTCAGCTTGTCTTCCACACCGTTTATTTTGTAAAAACAATTGTAAAACAGATTCGGGTCTTTTCCCCTCGCCTGTATATCTGTTTTTATATCTTCCAGCCCCGTTCCTTTTATCCACGCGTTTGTACAGTTGATAAAATTGGGTTTGGCGCGGTAAAGCCTCTCTTCACTAATCTGCTTCTGCATTTCGTCCCGCAGATATTTCAGGTTAAAATACTCCGGAAACGGCTTTAGCTCCGGCATACGCAGTTCGTCCGAATAAACGGAAGAAGGGTCTTTTTTTCGATATTCCCCGTCTCCTCCATACTGCAGCAGAACAATGTCACAGCCTGCTTTTGAAAGAACGGAAAGCAGCATTAATTCATAATTCCCTGCCACGCCTTCGTAGAGGATTTTGGGAAAGCGGTTTTCACCGAGCTGTCCTATAATTCTTTCAAATTTATAATACAGCCAGCACATGAATTTAATGTATGCATTTTTTATCATGTTCTCATTTTTTCCTGCTTTCCGCAGGCCGTCCAGTGTATCATAAATAGAAGCCGCCACGTTCTCTCTCTGACGCATATTCATTCTGGGAAGCCATTTTTTCAGACTGGCATTTATAAAATCTACGCTCATCCGAAAATCCATTCCCATAATTTCGTTATAGTAAGCCAGATTTTTCTCATCCGGATTCGGAATTTTTCCTTCAATTACGACACCAAAGCTTCTTGCCGTTTCATAATATTTTTTTATAAATGCCGCAATCTGTTCATTGTATCCGTTAATCCGGTAAAAATAAACGCCGTCTTCTTTCCGGGCATTCCGCTCTAAAAAGAAGTCGTTTAATTCCCCAAGCTTTTTACGTTCAAACATATGCTTTCAATTCCCTTTGTTTCATTTATGTAAACCCTTTTATAAACGGATGTATACTTTCATAGCCGACAGCCAGATTAATGTTCTGGGCATTGTCAAATCCTGCCGTGCTGATGCCAATTACTTCTCCATACATATTTAAAAGCGCTCCGCCGGAACTGCCATGCGATGTCGGAGCCGTAAACTGAATCATATCGACACCGTCAATTTTACGAAATCCTGAAATAATACCGTCCGATACGGAATTAAACAGTCCAAGCGGGCTTCCGATTGCGACCACCTTCTGTCCCCTGACCAGACGGCTGCTTCCGCTGTAAATCGGAAGGGGATTTAAACGCCGTTCAATCCGCAGGACTGCAAGGTCTAAAACAGAGTGATATTTAATCAGCTCATCCGTAGAATACACCGTTTCTTCCTCTTCAATGCGGATGGAGTAAAAGCACCCTCCGCTTGCAACGTGGCTGTTTGTCAGTATATAGCCGTCTTTTCCAATCATAATGCCGGAACCAGTGCCGATCATATCTCCCTTTTTATCATGAATTCCAATCATTACCACAGAAGATGCCAGCAATGCCAGCTGTTCAAAACTCTTCTCCTGCCGCGCGGAAGATTTCTGCGCGGCAGATGCCGGACGCACAATGGACACCGGCTGCCCTGCCGGCTCCGGCGGCGTTTTTTTTGCCGATACCGCACGTCCGGCCGGCTTTGACGCCCTCGCTGCTGCAGGCTGCGCCTGTGGGTCCGGCAGGTTTATTTTTGAAAAATTTCCGAGAATGACTTTCCGGGAAAAATTTAAATCCTCTTCTTCTTTCGATATGTCTGCTTCGCTTTGGAGCAAAAGAACATCGTATCCTAAAAAAGTAAGCAGACAGGCAAATAAATACTCCTGCTTTTTTGTAATATTGGACAAAACCAGCTTTACGGACTGCTTTGGCTCCCACCGCTTCATGACATCTGCCAGAAGAAAGTCGTGCCAGTACATCATCTTAATGATAAAATTTTTCTCCATTGATGCACTGACTGTCTTTTTTACAGAATAAATTTCCAGAATCTTTTTTAATCCGCTGCCAAACAAAGCAGCATATTCACTGTAATCCGACAGAACCTTTGTCAATGCAAAATCCTGCTTATGCGCCGTCCATGCACGGTAAAAGCTTTCATAATCCGGTATTTCCTCCGGAGGGCATCCCTGCGGCAGTTTTAAAATCCTCCTGTATATGATGCGGCCCTCATGCATACGCTCTGCCATCCTCTTATCCATCTGGCCGACATCTGAAACAAGCGTATCGCTGACACCCAGAAAGCGGACAAAATACACATCTTTGCAGTTCTGATTAATACCTCCGCGAATTCCTTCAAAAGCGGAAACGGAGGTGACATTCATCGCATTATGCCTGAAACGCATGAGGTTTTCCATTAAAACCACGGCCCCTTTTCCATTAATGATAAATCTTTAAAGTAGATTTTAACACATTTGCGGCTTTTTATCTACCAATTATTGGATTCTTGTGCTATATTTATAGAAGTTTGTTACTTTTTACAGGCTAGGAATGGGCACCGGCTGCGCATTTCTGACCCTTAGGGCATGATATGAGAACATGATTCAGGAGTAACAAGTTTTGTTATTTATATAAAATCCACATCAAAAAAGGAGTTTTGAACATGAAAAATTCCGCACTCTACTACAGTGTCGGCCCGCTTTTATACTGCCCTGCCAACCGCTCTGACATCGTTTCTTCAATTGTACAGGAGAAATTTGGCAGAAACTACTCGCTGGCTTTGTGCCTGGAAGACACCATCAATGACCGCTTTGTCGCACAGGCAGAAGAAACTTTAATTCACTCTTTACAGCAGATTTATACATCATCGCAGTCACTTTCTTTTTTTATACCCAAAATCTTTGTCCGTGTCCGCTGTCATACACAAATAAAAAACCTTTTAAGCCGTCTGGGAGAACCCGCAAAAATTCTCTCCGGATTCATACTGCCCAAATTTGACCCTGCAAATGCCGATGCTTATATCCGAACCGCACTGGAAATCAACCAAAATCCCGACAGGAATTATTATATTATGCCGATTATGGAAAGTCCCGTAATTATTGATTTAAAAAAAAGAGCAGACGTACTTTACGAAATCAAAGAAAAATTAGCTCCCATTGAAAAGTTCATCTTAAATATACGGGTCGGCGGCAACGACCTGTGCCATGCATTTGGATTTCGGAGACGGCAAAATGAATCCATCCACGAAATTCTTCCGATTGCCGGTATTTTTTCGGATATAATCACGGTATTTGGAAGAGATTATGTCATTTCCGGCCCCGTCTGGGAATATTACAGCGGACAGGGATGGGAAGAGGGTCTTCGCCGGGAACTTGCGGCAGACCGATTGATGGGCTTCATCGGCAAAACTGTTATCCATCCCAGGCAGATTCCTGCTGTCAGGCAGGCATATGCCGTGACAGCCGAAGATTTAAATGATGCAAAAGCCATTTTAAACTGGGACGAAAATTCTGCTTCTCTGGTATCAGGAAACAGCTTAAAACACCGCATGAATGAATGCAAAACACACGCAAACTGGGCAGAAAAAATTATATATTTATCTGAAATTTACGGCGTGGATTAGAGCGTGCCAGTACACTAGGCATCCGCCAGTTTTCGTATTATTCCGCATGTTTTATAATGCTTTAAGGGATAATATTCTATCGGAACATGCTTTTCTTCCGCAAGCCTTATGATATGCGCAAGTGATTTATCTCCGGCAAACCGCCTGTCAATCAGCACTTTCCAGGGCACGCGCCTAAGCAGCACACGCGTAGTCTCTCCAATGCCCGGTTTTATAAAATTAATATCTTCTATTCCAAATTTCAACGCAAGCTCTTTTGCCTCTTCTATGCCGCTTCCTTCAGTTCTGATGTCTAAGGCCGGATTTTCCATGATAAATTCAGCTTCAATCGTATCGATAAAGTCATAGGACAAATCTGAAGCCTCCAGATTTCCATAATACACTGCTCCGTGAAAATCATCCTTTCCAATCACATCATCCCGCAAAAAAGTCCTGCTGATTAATCCGGAAACCGTGGCGTTTAAACATGAACTCGGTATCAGAATGTCATCATGTGTTCCGCACAGCCGCGTCATATTTGCAGGATCTGCAAGCACCGCAATGTCAGATGATACGCCCTGATATGCAGCTATATCCTTTTTCAGTTCTTTCAAAATCGCGCCTTTTCCAATCCATCCGTCTACAAATAGAAGAGCTTCCGGCGGGTATTTCTGCAAAAGATATTTCATGGCATTCCCGTCAATTCCCTTTCCGCGTATAATTGAAATGGAATAATGGGGCAGATCTAAATGATACTTTCCGGAAATATAGCGCTTTAATAAAATCCCAATCGGCGTACCTGCCCTTGCCAGCGAAACAAGCACTGTTTTCTTTCCCTTTTTCGCAATAATTTTATCTGCCAGACTGCCGACTGCCAGGGCTGTCCGCTTTGCATAATGCGTAAGCGCCTCCTGATAAACTTCCATATACTTTGGCGTCGGCACATATTCAATGGGAAGCATTTCCGAATAATGCTTCCCCTGCTGAATCATTTTTTCCCTTTCTTCTGTAGGCAAAGGCTCTACTTTTCCGGTAATATCTTTCAAAAGCAGGCACACATCTTTTTCACTGTAGGAGCTTCTCATTCCTGACACCACCTGAATATCTGTATATTATCATTTCCGCACAAAGAAAGTGCATAAAGCAGAGATTTTACCCCTCTGCTGTTTATGTCCGATGCGTCGGTAATAATAATTACTCTGTCGCATCGCATAAGATCATAAATATATGTCGTTCTTCCTTTCTGATAAAAGCTTTCCAGCTCATACCTTGTATGCAGCGGATATTCTTCATCGCTGCATACTTCAATCGGACTTCTCGTCGTAGAGTGGCACCACACCGTACATCCGCACCTTTCCAGACACGCTCCGACATATAGCGGCGGATACATAAATTCTTCCGTTCCGATAACCAGAACTTTCTCATTCCCCGAAAAATCCACCCTTTCTGTGATCTGCTTCCATAACCTCCCGCATGCTTCCTCATACGCGGCTCCGGCTGTAAGTCTTCTGCCGTTTATATAACCGCACAAATTATACATCTTGAGACAGCTCCGCAGGAGCTTGTCATAATGGGATGCCCTTTGGGTATACATTTCCGCCTCTTCATTTCTCTTTTCATGAAGCGTAACATATCTTCCGTCACCGCAATAAGATTCTGCAATTTTTCCAAAATTTTCATGATTTGTTTTAATAAGATAAAGAAGATCTACATTCGCAGAGCGGTAACGTTCCAA
>CAOKHR010000087.1 GCA_948468325.1 uncultured Lachnospiraceae bacterium
AAAAGAAATGAAAACCGATGGCTTTAATTTATCGGATAACAGACCGGCTTTTAAAACCAGTCTGTTATCCGGTGACTGACAGATAAAGCCTTTACGGGAGAAGTTTAAGTGAAGCTTCCACAAAACCCTTAAATAATGGGTGGGGGCGGTTTGGCCTCGATTTTAATTCCGGATGTGCCTGTGTGGCAATAAACCATGGATGATCCGGCAATTCAATCATTTCGATAATCCTTCCGTCCGGAGAAATGCCGCAGAGATTCATGCCGTTTTCTATTAAAGCGCTGCGGTAATCGTTGTTGACTTCATAACGGTGCCGGTGTCTTTCGTGGATGGTTTCTTCACCGTATAAAGCAAAAGATTTGGATGACCGATCGAGTGTACACGGATAGGAACCAAGCCTGAGCGTTCCGCCAATATCTTCGATTCCGTTCTGATCCGGCATCAGGGAAATGACAGGATGCGTCGTATGCGGATTTAATTCAATACTGTGTGCATCATGCATTCCGCAGACGTTTCTGGCAAATTCAATGATGGCAACCTGCATGCCAAGGCAAAGTCCAAGGTAAGGAATCCGGTTTGTCCTTGCATAATTTGCAGCGGCAATCATACCGTCTACCCCCCGGTCGCCAAAACCGCCCGGGACAATAATTCCCTGAACGTCACCCAGGACTTCTGCTGTATTTTCCGCATTTAGTAATTCGGAGTCTACCCATTTAATATTTACAGTGGCATGGCTGGCAATTCCGCCGTGTTTTAAAGCTTCTACTACAGAAATGTAGGCATCATGAAGCTGTGTATATTTGCCGACCAGTGCGATGTTTACTTCTTTGGTGGGATGTCTGAGATCATGGACCATTTGTCTCCAGTCATCCAGGTTCGGTTCGGGGCAGTCCAGGTTCAGACAGCTGCAGGCAACTGTCGCAAGTCCTTCTTTTTCCATAGCAAGAGGAGCTTCATAAAGATATTCCACATCCAAGTTCTGCATAACATGATCGCTTGGAACATTGCAGAAAAGAGCAATTTTATCTTTTAATCCCTGATCTAACGGATGTTCGGAGCGGCATACTATAATGTCGGGCTGTATGCCCATGCCCTGTAAATCTTTCACGCTTGCCTGGGTTGGCTTGGTTTTAAGTTCACCGGAAGCTTTAATGTATGGAATCAGCGTAACATGAATCAGTATAGCGTTTTCATGGCCAATATCGTGCTGGAACTGCCGGATAGCCTCCAAAAACGGCTGACTTTCAATGTCTCCGACTGTACCGCCGACTTCTATAATTGCAATATGAATATCATTAGTGGTAAAGTTGCGGTAGAAACGGTTTTTGATTTCATTGGTAATATGCGGAATTACCTGAACGGTGCCTCCGCCGAAATCTCCGCGGCGTTCTTTCTGAAGTATGGTCCAGTAGATTTTTCCGGTTGTGACATTGGAGTTTTTGGTCAGGCTTTCATCAATAAACCGCTCATAGTGACCCAGGTCGAGATCGGTTTCAGCTCCGTCATCCGTGACGAAAACTTCGCCATGCTGGATAGGATTCATTGTTCCCGGATCCAGATTGATATAAGGGTCAAATTTCTGCATCGTGACTGTGTAGCCGCGGGCTTTTAACAGACGGCCAAGAGAAGCAGCCGTGATTCCTTTTCCAAGACCCGATACAACGCCGCCGGTGACAAAAACGTATTTTACAGGCATAATTTTCAATTCTCCTCCTTTTGTATTTTCAATTGACATGCAATGGATTTTTGCATAAAATAACTTGTTTATTATACTACTTATTCTGGAAAAAATCCAGAAAATATGTAAAATAAATGTACGTTCCGTAGCAGTTCAGCAGCAGTTCAGCCCAGGACTTTGCACAGGCTGTAATTTATTCACGGGAGGTGGAAGAAAATGGAATGTGATTACTGCGCATACTATGCGTATGATGATGAAACAGAGGAGTACTATTGTTCTGTGAATCTGGATGAGGATGATATGGTACGGTTTATGAGCCATAAGTATAAATCATGTCCTTATTTTAAAAATGGAGATGAATATAAGGTTGTAAGGCATCAGATGTAGATTTCTTAATTGTCCGTGTAATATTTTTATAAAAAATGGAAATCCTATCAAAAAACAGAAAAGAGGATTTTGATATGGAGAGAATAAAGGCAACGATGGACGGCAATCATGCAGCAGCTTATGTGGCATATGCGTATACAGACGTAGCGGCGATTTATCCGATTACGCCTTCTTCTGTCATGGCGGAGGTGACGGAGGTCTGGGCTGCGGACGGGAAGAAAAACCTGTTTGGCAATCCGGTAGAGATTTCCGAGATGCAGTCAGAAGCGGGAGCGGCAGGAGCAGTGCATGGAGCGCTTGCGGCGGGAGCATTATCCACGACGTTTACGGCATCCCAGGGGCTGCTTTTGATGATTCCCAATCTTTATAAAATCGCGGGCGAAGGTCTGCCGGGGGTATTTCATGTGGCGGCAAGAAGCATTGCGACACACGCACTGAGTATATTCGGAGATCATTCTGACGTGTATGCATGCAGGCAGACGGGAGCCGCTATTTTATGCGCGTCTTCTGTTCAGGAAGTTATGGATTTATCTCCGGCAGCTCATGGAGCGGCCGTGGAAGGAAGAATTCCGTTTATCAGTTTTTTTGACGGCTTCCGGACATCTCATGAAATTCAGAAAATTTCCGTCTGGAGCGAGGAAGATTTAAGGGATCTCTTTCCGATGGATTCTGTGAGAAAATTCCGGCAGAACGCGCTGAATCCGGAGCATCCGTTTCAATGGGGCCAGGCGCAGAATCCGGATACATTTTTCCAGGTCAGAGAAGCGGCGAACCGGCATTATGCGCAGATTCCGGATCTTGTGGAATCCTATTTGGGGAAAATTAATGCGAAAATCGGTACGGATTATCATCTTTTCAATTTTTACGGCGCATCAGATGCAGAGCACGTTATAATTGCTATGGGCTCTGTCTGTGAGACGGCAGAAGAGGTAATTGATTATCTGCTGGCAAAAAATGAGCGGGTGGGTCTGATAAAGGTAAGGCTTTACCGTCCGTTTTCTGCAGAACATTTTTTGAAATGTCTTCCGGATACGGTGAAGCAGATTACAGTGCTGGACAGGACAAAAGAGCCGGGGGCGCCGGGAGAGCCGTTGTATCTGGATGTGGTGTCCGTATTGAAAGATACGAAATATGAAAGTGTAAAAGTGATGCGGGGGCGTTATGGCATCAGCTCTAAAGATACGACGCCGGGGCAGATTTTAGCAGTTTTTGCAAATAAAGAAAAAGAAGAGTTTACGATTGGAATCAAAGATGATGTGACGGGATTGTCTTTAGATGACCTCCCGCAGCCGGATTGTATTACGGACAATGTGTATAGCTGTAAGTTCTGGGGACTTGGAGCAGACGGAACGGTAGGAGCCAATAAAAATTCCATTAAAATTATCGGTGACCATACGGATTTGTATGCACAGGCTTATTTTGACTATGATTCCAAAAAATCCGGCGGTCTTACCGTATCGCATCTGCGGTTTGGAAAATCACCGATTAAGTCAGCGTATCTTGTGCAGAAAGCAAATTTTGTGGCCTGTCACAATCCGTCCTATGTCTGGAAATACAATATGGTGCAGGATTTAGTCAGCGGCGGAACGTTTCTTTTAAATTGTCCCTGGGAGAAAGCAGAAATCGCAAAACATCTTCCAGGGCAGTTAAAACAGTATCTTGCCCAAAACAATATCCGGTTTTACATTATCAACGGTGTAAAAATCGGTATGGAAACAGGAATGGGACCTACGAGAATCAATACCATTCTGCAGGCGGCATTTTTTAAGCTGACAAACATACTGCCGGAAGAAGAAATTGTTGCGCTGTTAAAAGACGCGGTAAAAAAGACGTACGGCAAAAAGGGAGACGACGTTGTAGAGAAAAACTGTGCCGCAATTGACGCCGGTATGCAGGGAGTCGAAAAAGTGGAAATTCCGTCAGACTGGAAAGACTGTGAAAGCGAAAATTTATATGGGAAAGAAATCAAAGGAAGAAATGAACTGCAGACGGATTATGTCAATCATATCCAGAGGCCGATTAATGCTTTTGAAGGCAACAGCATTCCCGTTTCCTGTTTCATGGATTATGCAAGCGGAGCAGTGCCCTCCGGTACGGCAGCTTATGAAAAGAGAAATATTGCAGTCCGTGTGCCTAACTGGATACCGGAAAACTGTATCGAATGCAATATATGTTCGTATGTCTGTCCGCATGCAGTGATCCGGCCTGCTGTTTTAACCAGCGAGGAAAGAAAGAAAGCTCCGGCGGGTATGGCAAGCAAAGATATGCCGAAATACGACAACTATCAGTTTGCCATTACGGTATCCGTGCTCGACTGTACCGGATGCGGCGTTTGTGCGGCATGCTGTCCGGCAAAGACAAAGGCGCTCGTGATGGAACCGGCAGAAAATCATTATGAGAAACAAAAGCATTTTGACTATGGAAGAGAACTCGGTATCAAAGAAGATTTGGTGGAGCAGTTTAATCCCGCCAGTGTCAAGGGAAGCCAGTTTTTGCAGCCTCTTTTAGAATTTCACGGCGCCTGCGCAGGCTGCGGAGAGACAGCCTATGCCAAGCTTGTGACGCAGCTGTTTGGTGACAGGATGTATATTGCAAATGCAACGGGCTGTTCTTCCATTTGGGGAAATTCTTCTCCTGCGACGCCGTATACTGTCAATTCCAAAGGACATGGTCCGGCATGGTCAAATTCTCTTTTCGAAGACGCGGCAGAATTTGGCTATGGCATGCTGCTTAGTGAAGAAGCAATGCGGAAAAGCTTAAAGAAAAAAGCGGAGGAAATTGTTAAACAGACAAATGTAGAATCGGTGAAAAAGGCGGCGAGGGACTGGCTTATGACATATGATTCCGGAAAAGAAAACCAGAAAGCGTCTGAAAATCTTGTAGGAAGCCTTTTAGAGTGTGACTGTAAGCTTTCACAGGAAATTTTAGAAAACAAAAATTTCCTTTCCAAAAAATCCAAGTGGATTTTCGGCGGCGACGGATGGGCGTATGACATTGGATTCGGAGGTTTAGACCATGTGCTTGCAAGCGGAAGGGATATTAACATTTTAGTTTTTGACACGGAAGTATATTCCAATACCGGAGGGCAGGCATCCAAATCTACGCCGCTGGGAGCAGTTGCACAGTTTGCGGCGGGAGGAAAAGACATTAAAAAGAAAGACCTTGCGGCGATGGCCATGAGTTATGGCTATGTCTATGTAGCGCAGATTGCGATGGGTGCGGATTATAACCAGTGCGTCCGGGCGATTACAGAAGCGGAAGCTTATCCGGGGCCGTCTCTGATTTTAGCTTATGCGCCTTGTATCAACCAAGGCATTAAGTCGGGAATGCAGATGGCACAGGAAGAAGAAAAGCTTGCGGTGCAGTCCGGATACTATCATCTGTTCCGTTACCAGCCTGCAGTCGGGGCAATGGAGCATCCGACATTCCATTTGGACAGCAAAGAACCGAAGGGAGATTTCATCACTTTCTTAAATGGAGAAGTGCGGTTTAACGCTCTGGCGAGAAGCAATCCAAAGCGTGCAGAAGTACTGTCCGGACAGGCGAAAAAAGATGCCGAAGAGAAATATCAGAAATTGAAGAAGCTTGCGGAAGAAAACAGTTAAAATTACTATTTCATACTAAGCCGGAGCAAAGAATTAGTATTCAAAATTCTTCGCTTCGGCTTTTTTAGACTTCTCAATCGGTATGAGGTATGATAAAATAGGCGTGACAACAATGGAAACAGCGGAGGGAGGAATGATTTTGCCATGGAAAACAGATATGGATCTTTTAGCGGTACGGCAGATGCTTTCTGGTACGATACGGAAGGCAAACTGATTCAGGCACATGGGGGACAGGTGCAGAAATTTGTAATAAACGGCAGAGAGAAATGGTATTGGATTGGGGAAGATAAGACATATGGCTATCGTCCATGCAGCGGTATCCGTATGTACAGTTCGGATGATTTGTATAACTGGAAAGACGAGGGAATTGTTCTTCGGACAATGGGCTCTGTGGATGAATTCGAAGATGAATATTTTAAAATACTATACGGTACGCTTTCTTTGGAAGAGAAAGAAGCCATATTCACGGATCTGGATAAAAATAACTGCGTAATAGAGCGGCCGAAAATGCTGTACAACGAAAAGACAGGAAAATATGTCGTCTGGTTTCATGCAGACGGACGTTTTCCCGGATGCAGCGGAGATTATGACAAAGCAAAAGCAGGAGTTGCCGTTTCTGACAGCCCGAAAGGACCGTTTCGTCTGCTTGGAAGTTATAAATTAAATTATCACAATGATCCCAACGGAGAGTATGGATTTGACGGATGGGAGAAGCGCGGCTCTGTCCGTGACCTCAATCTTTTCTTAGACAGAGATAAAACGGCGTATGTTATTTATTCCTCCGAAGGAAACCGGACGACATTTATTTCAAAGCTGAATGAAGAATATACGAATCTCGCGGCAGACAGGGACAAAGCAGTGGAGGGAAAAGATTTTACAAGGAATTTCATCGGAGAATTCAGAGAAGCACACGCCATGTTTTTTTACAGAGATAAATATTACCTGATGAATTCCGGATGTACGGCATGGAGCCCGAATCCGGCGAGATACGCCGTAGCGGATCATCCTTTGGGACCGTGGACAGAAATGGGAAATCCGTGTATAGAAGAAGGCAGGGAAACTACGTACGGTACCCAGAGTACATGTATTATTGTCGTGGATGAAGAAAAAGGAATTTGCATTTATATGGGAGACCGCTGGAGAGAAGAAGATTTGGGAAAATCCGGATATGTATGGCTTCCGCTTGTATTTGGGCCAAAATACGGCATGGCACTGAAAAAGGAAGAAAACTGGAGTTATGAGTAACAGTTTTGCCCTTTACAAGATTTTGCGTTAATGTTACAATTGTGAAAATAAGGTAGCAGTGAAGCCGTAAGGCTGAACTGTTACAAAATAAGAACAGAGAAACAGAGGATGACGGGCTTTGGGAGGAAGCATTTATGAATGGAATGGCACAGAAGTTAAAAGCATTTTCAGGCCGTCGGAAAACAGAGCGAGAAAGGACAGCAGAGAACGTGGAAAAAGAAGATTTTTTATTAAGTCAGATTGATGAATTCAGAGAAAAGGCAAGACAGCTTCAGGAACTGCTTTCTTCGAAAGAAGATAAAGTACAAAAGCTTCAGGAGATTGTAGCAGAGAGAGAAGGAAAGGCAAAAGAACTCTCAGACATGATTGAAGAGAGACAGGATGCCGCAGACCGCGTAGTTTCCGGCGTGGCATCACAGATTGACGGCATGATTGAGAAGGTAGATGCCAAGTTAAATGAATTAAATGAGACATTTGCAGAGCGTCTGGCTGAAAATGCGGTGGGAAGCACGGAACAGAATGAAGAAGTCCGTACACTGATCAAAGAGCACAATGAAAAGCTCAAAGAGACAATTAGTGGTCTGGAAAGTCAGTTTGACAGGATAAAGAATGAAATTTGTGAGAAAATACATACGGAGAGTGTCACCTGCTATCGCAATATGCAGACTTTGATAGAAGAGTCTGACCAGAAGATAGAATCTGTAAATGCAAAAGTCTCAGGATTCCGTTCACTCGGAAACATATTAAAAATAATTCTTGTAATTGCTGTATTGAATTTTGCAGGCTGGGCACTTATCGTTGCCCGTATGTTTGGTCTTATATAAAATACAGGTAACATTTTGGGAAAACAGGAATATATATAAGATATACAGAGTTCATGGGTGTCACAAGAAGCAATACAGATATGGCTTTGAGAGACACCCTTATTCTTGCAGAGAAGTAATTACATACAGATGCGAAAAGGAGTACAGAGAGCAGATATGGGATTAGAACATGAAAAAAAGGTTTGGATTATCGGGCATAAAAATCCGGATACGGATTCGATCTGTGCTGCAATTGCATATGCCAGCTTAAAAAATCAGATTAGCAATATCCGTCATGAAGCAAAACGTGCCGGAAGCATCAATGAAGAAACGCGGTATGTGCTGGATTATTTTCAGGTGAAAGAGCCTGAGCTGGTGACAGACGTAAGAGCCCAGATCAAAGACATTTCATTTCGTCAGCTGGCAGGCGTAAGCGACCACATTTCCCTGAAACGGGCATGGGAACTGATGAGCACGGAAAATGTTGTTACGCTTCCGGTGACAAATACAAACAACCGTTTATGCGGTCTGATTGTTACAAGGGATATTGCGACTTCCCATATGGAAGTGTACGATAACGGAGTTTTGGCTGCGGCAAAGACGTCTTATAAAAATATCGCACAGACTTTAAAAGGAACTTTTCTGGCCGGAAATGAACATGCGCATTTTACGAAAGGAAAAGTCGTGATAGAGACTTCCAGTCCTGACTGGATGGAAGAATATATGGAACAGGATGATCTGGTTATTTTGGGAGGACATTTTAAATCCCAGATGCGTGCTATTGAAAATAATGCAAGCTGCCTTGTAGTTTGTTCTGGTTTTGCTGTCAGCAAAGAAGTTATTCAGGCAGCAAATAAAAGAGACTGTGTTGTAATTGGCTCGCCGTATGATACATTTACAGTTGCAAGGCTGATCAATCAGAGTATGCCGATCAAATATTTTATGACAAAAAATAATTTG
>CAOKHR010000088.1 GCA_948468325.1 uncultured Lachnospiraceae bacterium
GTCAGAAAATATTGGAAATAACGGATAAATTAATTCAGGCATATGCAGCAGTGCACATGCCTTTCTTTTTGGATTAAGTATTCAGCAGAGCAGCAATATCAGAAAAGTTGATAAACAAACCATTGCAGATACCGGCTTTTACAGAATCGGCAAAAGTATAGCCATATCATAGATCCATCCGTCAATTAATTCTGTCCTGCTGCCTTCTGGTAAGCTGTAAATATCATCAACAGTATGGAACTTTGTCTGTTTTAATGCATATGGCATAAATAACACTTCCCTTCAGCTGCACCAATTGGCGCTATATTTTCGTGAATATTTTTTACCTTATTTGAAAGTATATCATACTTCAATAACTTCGTACATAATAAAGAAAAAGCTTTTTCATTGAGAAATATGACGAGGTATGCTAATATAATGGAAGACAAAAAACCAAAGGAGCGCCACATGAGAAAATCAAATAAAATTACATTTCTTTCCATATTCATTTTAGCAGTTGTTCTGTCTGTTTCAGCCTGCAGCAAATCTGCAGATACTGCGACGGCACAAAAAGAAAGCCTTTCCGTAGACGAAATCATCGCCGATTTTGAATCCGGATTTTCCGATGACATCCCTGAATATTCCGGTGAGGCATATGCCGCCATGAACGGCAATACACCCTACTTTACAAAAGAAAACCTTCCGGCAGAATCTTTTGAATATTATTCTGAACTGGATGAACTCGGACGCTGCGGCACTGCGTGCGCCGATATCGGACAGGACATTATGCCTTCGGAAAAGAGGGAAAGTATCGGACAGGTTAAGCCTTCCGGATGGCAGACAGTAAAATATGATAACGTGGACGGCAAATATTTATACAACCGCTGCCACCTGATTGGTTATCAGCTGTCAGGAGAAAATGCAAATGAAAAAAATCTGATTACGGGAACCAGATATTTAAACGTTACGGGAATGCTTCCATTTGAAAATATGGTAGCCGATTATGTAAAAGAAACAGACAATCACGTTTTATACAGAGTAACGCCTGTGTTTGAAGGGGAAAATCTTCTGGCCCGCGGCGTTTTGATGGAAGGATGGTCTGTGGAAGATGACGGTGACGGGATATGCTTTAACGTATTTGCATATAATGTGCAGCCGGATATTGTAATTGATTATGCAACGGGGGAAAGTTACCGGAATACTACTGAATCTGCCGCAGGGGAAACGGATTCGTCCGATATGGATTACATATTAAACACAGGTACGAAAAAATTTCATTATCCTGACTGCGGCAGTGTGAATCAGATAAAAGAGGAAAATAAACAGCTGTATTCCGGAAACAGAGAGGAAATAATTTCCATGGGTTATGACCCATGCGGAAACTGCCATCCGTAAAGAGTATGTGTACTGTCTGCAGGTGTTGTTCTGCAGACAGCAGAACTAAATTTTACAGGCATTTGTGAAGCTATCGATATTTAAAAACTTAGTTGTATACCCAAAGGGCATCCCAATATGACAAACTCCTGAGGAGTTGTCGCAAGTTGTATATTTTATACAACGGACGTTTTAGAACAGATACTTTCGCAATTGACTGCTGAATTTTATATAAAAAGGAGAAAAGACAATGACAAGAGAAGAAGCATGGAATTTATTGACAGAGTATATTCAGGAGGATTTTCATTTGCAGCACGGTCAGATTGTTGAAAATACAATGATGTATTTTGCAGACAAACTCGGCTACGGGGATGAAAAAGAATTCTGGGGAATTGTAGGATTGCTGCACGATCTGGATTTTGAACAGTTTCCAGATCAGCACTGTATCAAAAGTCAGGAAATTATGAAGGAGCACGGCATTGACGAGCGCATCATTCATGCCGCGGCAAGCCACGGTTATGGCATAACCGTAGATATAAAACCGGAACACGAGATGGAAAAAGTACTGTATGCAGTAGACGAACTGACCGGCCTGATTGGAGCAGTTGTTCTTATGCGTCCGTCAAAGAGCGTTCAGGATCTGGAAGTAAAATCCGTAAAAAAGAAATTTAAATCCAAAGGCTTTGCCGCCGGATGTGACAGAGAAATCATACAGCGCGGAGCAGATATGCTTGGCTGGACATTAGAGGAATTGATACAGCAGACAATTGATGCATTAAAAACATTTCAGGATTAAGCCAGGAGGTGACAATCATGTGGTTTTGGTATTTTATGCTTATCTCTGATTTACTTATTCCGGTACTTATGATTATCGGCGGAAGAATGATGTGGAAACATCCTCCGAAAAATATCAACGGAATGATTGGTTACCGAACAGCACGGTCTATGCAGAATACAGAGATCTGGAAATTCGCACAGGAGTATTGCGGACGGCTGTGGTGGAAAATCGGCTGGGGCATGCTGATTCTTTCCGCCATCGTACACCTGCCGTTTTACAACAGTTCAGAAAATGCGGTAGGTATAGTGGGAGCAGTTTTATGTACAGTCCAGTGCGTAATTTTAATCATGTCAATTATTTTAACAGAAAGGGCTTTGAAAAAAAGATGAAATACAGATTTTGGGGATGGGAAGAGGCAAATGTCCCGGCAATTACAGACAAATACAGAGGAATTCGCACACCAGCCGACTTATATGAAGCGCTTTCCGAAGTCTGGTGTGCAGACACCTGTGCACCGAGGATGCGGCAGAACTGGACGACGGAAAATAAAACGCTTGGACAATGTTCGATTACGGCTTTTTTAGCACAGGACATTTTCGGCGGCAAAGTATATGGCGTACTGCGTCCGGACGGAAATTACCATTGTTATAATGTAGTTGGAGACTGCAGATTCGATTTGACCAGCGAACAATTTGGAAACGAAGCGCTGGTGTACGAAAACAATCCCGAACAATTTCGGGAAGTACATTTTGAAAAAGAAGAAAAACGGCAAAGATACGAATTTCTTAAAAAGGAGCTGGAAAAATTATGCGCAGAAAAATAATGATATTCCTTGCATGTCTGCCAATGATTCTGCTTGCAGCCTGCCAAAAAAGCAGCGAGGCATCATTAAAACCCGGTATCTATACATTGCAGGATGCAGAAAGAGATGTTCCGGGGGATTTTACAATCAGTATTTATGAGGACGGAACGTTTCAATGCTATGAAACGCCAATCAGCAGCTATTTGGGAGTGGGACATTATTCTATAGAAGATGATGTTGTTATTTTAAAAGAAGATGAAGCCGGATGTACCGGGGATATAAACTACTATAAAATTTCAGACGATGGTCTGCACTTCATTTGGGATGGCTCTGCAAACTATCACTTTGTTCCGCTGGAAGACGGCGCATGGTTTCGTATGGATGAAAATTCTACGGAAAAAATGTAAATGATAACCGCGGAATATACACGGAAAGGTATTTTATATGAAAAAATATACATTGATCTTAATTGGAATCGTTGAATTAATATTAAGTTTTATCTGGATGACAATTTCCCAGTCCGTCATTGGACCGCATTTAGTACTGATTGCGATAAGCGGAATGACGATTGAAAAAGGAATCGAAAAAATAAGAAAAAGGTAAAGTTTAAATAGGGGTGCGAAGTTTTATGCAAATATCTGATAAAAATATAGACAGCGGAAAAGCCTTTGACTGGGGAAAAACATCATCGGATTACGCAAAATTCCGCGACATTTATCCGCCGGAATTTTACCAAAAAATAATTGACAGGAATTTATGCATCAAAGGGCAGAATGTTCTTGATTTAGGGACAGGAACGGGAGTTTTGCCAAGAAATCTGTATCGCTATGGAGCCGACTGGACGGCAGCGGATATTTCAGATAATCAGATTGCACAGGCAAAAAAACTGTCAAAAGATATGAATATTACATATTTCACCGCTTCTGCAGATGATGTGGATTTTCCTGATAATTCTTTTGATGTAATTACTGCCTGTCAATGTTTCTGGTATTTTCATCACGAAAATATTATGCCGAAGCTCTGGCGCATGTTAAAACCAAATGGAAGTATTCTTATTTTATATATGGCATGGCTGCCTTTTGAAGACAAAATTGCAGGCGCAAGTGAAGAGCTGGTATTGAAATACAATCCGAAATGGAGCGGCTGCAAAGAAACGATGCATCCCATTGAGATACCCGATTGTTATAAAGAAAAATTCAGCCTTGTTTATCATGAGGAATACAAGGTAAATGTTTCTTTTACCCGTGAAAGCTGGAATGGACGTATGAAAGCCTGTCGTGGAATCGGAGCATCTCTGACGGAATCAGAAATTGCTGTATGGGAGGGCGAGCATAAGCAGCTGCTTGCGGAAATTGCACCCGATGAATTTGAAATTCTGCATTATGGCGCCATTGCCGAACTGAAAAAGATATAAGGAAACACGGGAAGTAGCGGAGGTATGACAGATGAATTTCGAAGATGAAAAAGATTATATTATGAGAAAAATCAAAGAAATGGCCCGTATCTTATTTTCATTTATGCTGGGGAAAAAATATTATTCCGTAGAAGAAGAAATAAAAAACGGATATGAAGTATCCGGCAAAAAGTTAGATGAACTTTTAAAGATGACAGATCAGGGTGAAATCAATGAGGCTGAAAACATTTTACTGGAATCCATTGATTACAGCAATAAAAATGAATTGGCTGCGGCAGCCCTGTTTTATCAGTATCTATCTGAAAAAAATGAAGATTTTCTGCAAAAAAACAATTATTCCTGTGAAGAAGTACTGGACGGCATGAACCATATCATAGAAAAATCCGGCTATCGCAGTGTTATAAAGGCTATGGAATGATGCCGGTTACAGGATATATCATAGAAAAATACAATCAGATGGGCAGCGCCTATACCTGTAACCGCCTGGTAACGGAAGCAGAAAAACTGGGAATTGATTTGAAAATCATAGGCATTTATGATACTGCGGTTACAAACAAAGGAATCGAAAACGGAGGCTGCCTGTTAGAAAAACGGGATTTTGTAATTAACAGATACAAATGGGGCAAAGAAAAAGATGCCGTCAATTCTCTCGCCAAAAGGTCTTACAATTCTCTGCACGCATTCAATCTTTACATTAATAAATATGAACAGGTCAAACGACTGCATTCTTCCGAATTCTTAATGCCCAAATATCTGCTGGGAACAAGCCTTCTGCCGTACGAAACCATAACTTCAAAACTGGGAAGTCCTTTTGTAGGGAAAGGCCTGGAAAGTTCCATGGGCGAAGAAATTGTTTTAATCAATAACGACAGGGAATATGCGTATCTGAAACAGAAATATAAAGCGGCAAAAGAGTGGTTATTTGAAGAATTTATTACAACAAGTTTTGGCAGAGACATTCGGTTTTACAGTATCCGCGGAGAAGTCATTGCATGTATGCAGAGAAAATCTCAGGGAGATTTTCGGGCAAATGTTGCATTGGGAGCCGATGTAAAATCATATGAAATCACGGCAGAAATCCAAAAAACAGCAAAAGAGCTCTATGAGCAGACGGATTTGGATTTTCTGGGAATTGATTTGATGTTTGGAACGGTAAAGCCTTATTTTTGTGAAATTAATGTTATGCCGGGAATTGAAGGAATCGAAAAGGCTTCCGGTGTAAATGTTGCCCATAAAATCATGGAAACTATACAGGGAGATTTTTTAAATGAATAGGCAGGAAGCGGAAGATTTTGTATATAAATCATATTTAAAAGCAGAAAAACATCAGAACTACAATACAAAAGATTCCGCCAAAAGAAGACCGGAGCTGCTTAGAAAATTGATACGGGAACAATCCGGTACGCCATGCGTGGTTATTACAGGCAGCAAGGGAAAAGGATCTGCCGCCGCCATGATTTCCGGAATTCTTCAGTCCGGATATAGAGTCGGACTTATGACAAGCCCGCATATAACAGACTTTTGTGAACGTTTTCAAGTGAACGGCTGCAGCATTTCGGATCAGGAATTTGCATTCTATATGAGTCAGATACAACCCAAACTGGATGAGATTGATGCAGAAATTCAGGAAAATGCATGCATTAGTCCCATGGGCATCCAGACACTGCTTGGATTGCGCTATTTTCATGCAAAACACACAGATTTTAATGTTTTGGAATGCGGCAAAGGCGCAAGATATGATGATGTGAATCAGGCGCTGCATCAATATGCCGTAATCAACAGCATATTTTTGGAACATACCAGAGAATTGGGCGCTACATTAGAAGAAATTGCGTTTGACAAGTCGCATGTGATAACCGGAGAACAAAAGTGCGTTTATCTTGCCAGACAAAGTAAAGAAGTACTGTCAGTTATACAAAAGCGCGCAGATGCGTTTCAAACACCGGTAAAATATTATGGAAGAGATTTTTTTGCCGAACGAATCCGGTATACAAACCGCGGAATGAGATTTGATGTTGTAATCGGAGAAAACAGATACAGGGATCTTACGGTACCTCTGCTGGGCGGACATCAGGCCAGAAACTGTGCGCTGGCTATGGCAGTATGCCAGGATATAGCAGGAGATTTTAATCTGACTGATGTAAAACGCAAATTATTGGAACTGAACTGGCCGGGACGGATGGAAGTTTTAAGTTCCGCCCCTTTGATTCTGTTAGATGCCTGCATCCATTCTGCCAGCTGTAAAAATGTAAAAAATGTGATGCACCATCTTGGTATGAAACAGGCTGTTATAATCATCGGTATTCCGGATGACAAAGATTATGCGGGCGTTGCAAAAGCTATGCAGGATGCAGCTTCCGCTATTATTTTAACAAAGTCACAAAATCCACATTATGTTTTCACGCCCATACAGCAGGAGAGATTACTTGCAGCAGGAATTCCGGCAATATGGACCGATTCCGTAAAAGAAAGTTTAAAAAAAGCAAAACTTTTTGGCCAGCCAATTGTAATACTGGGAACGACATCCGTAATATCGGAAGTAAAAAATTTAAAAGAATTCTAATTCTAATAATTAAAAAATATTTCCTCTTGACTTTTTGCTGCAAAAGATTTAGAATTAGAATAATTCTAAATGGAGAGACAAAAATGACAAAATACGCCGAAATGATTTTGACGATCATAAATGAATCTCATGACCATATGACAGCGGAACAGATTTTTCTGGCTTTAAAAAAAACTGAGCCGAAAATTGTTCTGGCGACAGTATATAATAATCTGAATACACTCTGCAATGAAGAGCTGATTCGAAAAGTGCCGATGGATGGGTCTCCGGACCGGTATGATAAGATCAAACGGCATGATCATTTAATATGTAAAAGATGCGGAAAGCTGTCAGATACAACATTTATAGATCTGACAAGGCATCTCAACCGGCATCTGGGCGAAGATATTTCCTCTTACGACCTTAAGATATTTTATATCTGCCCTAAGTGCAGAGTGTTAGAAGAAAAACAAATTTAAAAATAAACGGAGGTATCACAATGGTCTACAAATGCAGCGTATGCGGTTATGTCTTTGATGAGGAGGCAGAAGGCAGACCTTTTTCGGAACTGACGGAATGTCCTGTATGCAAACAGCCGGCAGAAAAATTTGAACCGGTGTCTGCAGACACAAATCCGAAAGAAAATAAAAAAACAATGGCAGCCGAATCTCTCTCCACAGAAGGATTGGATTTAAACTATCCGAAAGAGACCAGAAAAACAGACAGCAATTACCGGTATATGAAAGAAATTCATGAAATGGCAGTCACCGGCAAATCCGCAATTGAAGCGATGGGAACACAGATGAAGATGCCGGACTGGGATGATATACTGGTTCTGGGTGCACAGCTCAATCCTCCTCCTCTCGAGGAGCATGCAGAAGTATCTCTGCGGACAGTAATTGGCAAGCATGCGAAAAAACCTATGGTGCTGGATATGCCGGTATATATTTCGCACATGTCATTTGGTGCATTATCAAAGGAAACAAAGATTTCCCTTGCCAAAGGAAGCGCCATGGCAAAAACTGCAATGTGCAGCGGAGAAGGCGGTGTTTTACCGGAAGAGAAGGCGGCGGCTCACAGATACATATTTGAATATGTACCTAATTTATACAGTGTGACCACCGAAAACCTCACAACTTCCGACGCAATTGAAATCAAAATCGGACAGGGAACGAAGCCCGGAATGGGCGGACATCTGCCGGGCAGCAAAGTGACGCCTGAAATTGCGGCAGTCCGCGGCAAACCGGTTGGTCAGGATGTTATAAGTCCTTCCAAATTTTCCGGAATCAATTCCAAAGAAGATTTAAAGGAACTGGTAAGCACGCTTCGTACATGCAGTGACGGCAGACCAATCGGAATTAAAATTGCTGCCGGAAGAATTGAAAAGGATTTGGAATACTGTGTCTTTGCCGAGCCGGATTTCATTACCATAGACGGCAGAGGCGGCGCAACGGGCGCATCTCCGTCAATCATACGGGATTCGACCAGCGTACCGACAATTTATGCGCTTTCCCGTGCAAGAAAATATCTTGACAGTCTGCATTCCGACATAGATTTGATTATTACCGGAGGCCTTAGAGTTTCTTCTGATTTTGCAAAAGCAATTGCCATGGGAGCCGATGCCGTAGCAATCGCATCTGCGGCTATGGTTGCGGCGGCATGTCAGCAGTACCGCATCTGCGGAACAGGTATGTGTCCGGTAGGCGTAGCAACGCAGGATGCAGAATTGAGAAAGAGACTGCATATAG
>CAOKHR010000089.1 GCA_948468325.1 uncultured Lachnospiraceae bacterium
TAAGAAGCTTGTTATTTGCATGATTAGTGGGAATTATTTTTACCTTTCAAGGCTGTTTCTATTATCCGGGATATACGCATGAAAAATATTTGTCTGTTGCTGACTATAAAAAGCAGGAGCGGCAGAAGATTATATATAATTGAAACAATCCATGCTTTCATATATAATTGAACAGGAAGAACAGCCTGGCAAATTGGTTTTTGATGGCTGTATCCTGATAGCAGTAACTCTGATTTTATTGAATTATGCCACGGTTTGGATGATTTTCTAAACGAACTTGTCGGCGGAGAAGATAACAGGGCAGAATATATTCTTTATAATCAGCTTGATAATATTCATGATGTAATTGTTGCGTATGATAATGATATTCCTATTGGGTGTGCCAGTTTCAAAAAATACGATGATGAATGTACCGAAGTAAAACGTGTGTTTATCAGGCAGGAGTATAGAAGCAGAGGAATTTCAAACAAATTAATGGAGCTGATAGAAAACGCTGCAAAAGAACAGGGACGTCGCTATCTGATTTTGGAGTCTGGAGAACATTTTGTTACAGCAGTGGCATTGTTATAGAAAAATCGGATATAAGGTTATTACAAACTATGGTCAATATAAAGACATGCCCGATTCCGTTTGTATGAAAAAGAAATTGTAAACTTCTCATTGGTTGTGCGTGTAACGGCAGCAGTTTTTATTGGAACAGGTGTTGTTCTGATGATGTAAGAAACGGGTAATTCATAATTTTATTGAGGAGATAAAACAAAAACTCTTGTTTATTACAATTATCAATTTTAGGTTTGAAACAGACATGGATTATAAAATTCGGGAAATTAGAAAACATGAATATCCCATATTATCAGATTTTTTGTATGAAGCTATTTTTATTCCAGAAAGCATGGATAAGCCGCCAAAATCTATTATCGAACAGCTGGAGCTGCAAGTATATATTGAAGATTTTGGAAAAGCAGATGATTGGTGTCTGGTTGTGGAAACAAAAGAGGAGATTGTGGGTGCAGTATGGGTGCGTATTATGAATGATTACGGGCATATTGACCATAAAACGCCCTCACTTGCCATATCATTGTATGAGGAATACAGGAATCTGGGTATCGATACAGCGCTTATGGAAGCTATGCTGCAATTTTTAAGGGCAAAAGGATATAAGCAGGCATCTCTATCTGTCCAGAAAGCTAATTATGATAAAGCAGTGATTTAGTACCAAATGGAAATCCTGTACCATATAACAGGATAGGATCTTTAAAAGTTAAGAAAAGCCCCGTAAACACCAGGTTTACAGGACTTCTCAATATAATCTTTTATCTTAGAAATTCTTAATCAGCATACGCCCTGAGCCAGCATAGCTTCTGCTACTTTCTCAAAACCTGCGATGTTTGCGCCCATTACATAATCTCCCTCATGGCCGTAACGTTTTGCAGCATCGTCAATATTGTGATAGATGTTTACCATAATCTGCTGCAGTTTGGAATCAACTTCTTCGAATGTCCAGCTTAATCTCTCGCTGTTCTGGGACATTTCAAGTGCAGAAGTAGCCACACCGCCTGCATTTGCAGCTTTACCGCCGATAAACCATACGCCGTTTTCCTGAAGATATTTGGTAGCATCAATTGTCGTAGGCATATTTGCACCTTCACAAACTGCTTTGCATCCGTTGGCAACTAACTGTTTTGCATCGTCTATCAAAAGCTCATTCTGCGTTGCACACGGAAGCGCTATATCACATTTAATCTGCCATACGCCGCGTCCCTCATGATATTCGGCACTTGGTCTTGCTGCCGCATACTCTGTCAAGCGCGCACGTTTTACTTCTTTGATTTCTTTTAATAAAGCAACATCGATGCCTTCCGGATCATAAATCCATCCTGTAGAATCCGAACACGTAACAACTTTTGCCCCCATCTGCTGTGCTTTCTGGGTTGCATAAATTGCAACGTTTCCTGCACCGGATACAACGACTGTTTTACCTTCCATAGATTCGCCGTGACACTTCATTAACTCCTGTGTAATATACAAAAGACCGTATCCGGTAGCTTCCGTACGTGCCAGCGAACCTCCGTAAGTCAAACCTTTACCTGTCAAAACGCCTTCATAAACACTTTTAATCTTTTTATACTGTCCAAACATATATCCGATTTCTCTTGCGCCTGTTCCAATATCTCCGGCCGGAACATCTGTATCTGCTCCGATATATTTGCAAAGCTCTGTCATAAAGCTCTGGCAAAACGCCATAACTTCTCTATCAGATTTTCCTTTGGGATCAAAATCAGATCCGCCCTTGCCGCCGCCAATCGGAAGCCCTGTCAAAGAATTCTTGAAAATCTGTTCAAATCCCAGAAATTTGATAATACCTGTATTTACGGAAGGATGTAAGCGAAGTCCTCCTTTATATGGTCCAATCGCATTATTAAACTGAATCCTGTATCCTGTATTTACCTGAACCTGTCCGTTATCATCCACCCACGGTACACGAAACTTAAACTGTCTGTCCGGCTCGGTCAATCTTTCCAACAGCGCCTCTTTACGATAGGTTTCTTCATTTGCGTCGATTACCGGTCTTAAAGAATCCAATACTTCTTCTACTGCCTGCAGAAATTCCGGTTCGGATGCATTTTTTGCTTTTACTCTTTCGAGCACTTCATCAACGTAGCTCATTTTTACAATCTCCTTTTCGTCATATTTGCACATAACTGCTGTCTTTTGGGATGTTCCCCCGGAAAGTAATTTGTGCGCCGAATTTATTTTAGTATGAAATAAAACATTTGGCAATCATTTTTTGATGTTTTTGCATCTGATACAAAATTCCCGATGCATTATCTGGTAATTTTGCTCTGTCTATACACGAAAACCCGATTGCATTTTGTAAAAAATTTTAATATAATAAAATTAATCATATATTTTTTATTGCAAAATATACAAAAATTGCCGTTAAGAAAGGAGGCGGTTTGTAATACGGCAGGAATAAAACAAAATATCAGTATAGATGGAAGGAGAAAAAATGAGCAGGAAAAGATTTATATCTGTTTGTTTATCTGTCTGCATGCTGTTCTCAATGATTCTGCCGCAGACAGCTGTAAAAGCAGAAAATGCTACTGATGAGGGAACTCCCGAAGATGCTGTTATTATTGATGCATCAGATTATGAACCGGATACAGAACACGGCAATGACTGGGCAGAAGCCATTCAGCAGATGATTGAAGATGCCAAAGAAAGTGACGGGCCGGTTGTTCTTAATTTCCCGAAGGGAGAATACCATATTTATCCGGATCATGCATATGAACGGGAGCTTTATGTTTCAAATACATTAAGTTTTCAAAACGGCAACCCTGTAGAGCAGCAGCAGTATAAAAATAAAAAAATCGGATTTTTATTTGAAGATATGGAAAACATAACGGTAGAGGGGAACGGTTCCATGTTTATGTTCCATGGAAAAATGACTTCTTTCTCCACAATCCGCAGCAACAACATAAAATTTCATAATCTCAGTTTTGATTTTTATGTTCCTACCGTCATAGACATTACTGTAGAATCCATAGACAACAGTACCAAAACAGCCGTTGTCTCTGTGCCGATGTGCTATAATTATGAAGTAAATAACAATACCGTTACATGGAAAAGCGATGAAAGCCCTTATACGGGACAGATTTACTGGTCCGGAAGGAATTCTTACGGCAACTACACACAGTATCATGACTTCAAAACAAATCTGACCTACAGAGGCGGCTCAAATCCTGTTTTTACCAATACTATAACCAAAGTCACTGATCTGGGCAATCACAAAATAGAGTTTACATATTCCAGTTTGCACGGCGACTTAAAAGAAGGCCTCTGCTGCCAGATGCGTACGACTGTCCGTGACCATCCGGGTATGTTTTTCTGGAGAAGCCAGAATATTACACTGGAAGAAATCAATGCACATTTTCTGCACGGATTTGGTATCGTAGGCCAGCATTCGGAAAATCTTACGCTTAGAAATGTGATTTTTGAAGCACCGAAAAATACCATGAGAACTACCGTAGGATATGCGGACTTTGTACAGATGTCCGGCTGTAAAGGCCAGGTTCTGATTGAGGGCTGCAGCTTTGCAAATCCTCATGACGATCCCATTAATGTACACGGTACATTTAACCAGGTAGTAGAACGCATCTCTGATACGCAGTTCAAAGTCCGCTATATGCATCACGAGACATCCGGATTTCCTAATTACTTTGTCGGCGACAAGGTTGAATTTATGACAAGCGGCAACATGATTACCGTGCCGGATTCCGTTGCAACCGTTACAGCGGTAGAAGGACCATCAGGTACAGACAGTACTTCCCCAACAGGAAGCCTCAGAGATATTATTATTACACTTGACAAAGCTATGCCGGCTGACATCACGGCAAACGGCTATGTTGTAGAAAATATTACATGGACTCCAAGCGTGACCATTCAAAATAATATATTCAAAGAAACGCCGACCAGAGGCGTGCTGACCACTACCAGGCAGCCGGTAGTGATTAAAAATAACGTGTTTGACGGTATGGGCATGGCGTCTATTTATATTTCAAACGATGCGCAGGGCTGGTATGAATCCGGTCCCGTCAGAGACGTCACAATTGAAGGCAATACATTCCTGCGCCCTGTAGCAAATGCCGCCGCCATTCTTATTGAACCTACAAACCCCACGGTTTCTACAACGGCTACGGTACATGAAAATATCAAAATCAGGAATAATACGTTTTATATGCAAAACGGACAGGTTTTGAATGCAAAGAGCGTCAAAGGCTTAAGCTTTGCAGGCAATCATATTTACCGGTATGAACCGGTGACATTAACGCTTGATGCGGTTTCCACACATTTACGCCAGGGAAAAAGCACACAGCTTTCGGCAAATGCCAGCTGGAAAAAGTTCTCTTCCCAGCTCTATTCGTTTAACGGCTGCAAAGATGTAACGATAGAGGGCAATTCCTATGACGGCGGCTTGAATCTGAGAGCTTCCACATCCAATATGACTGCAGAGGAAGAGCTGACTATCGGAGCGGAAGAAGACGTTGTATTAGGAAGCAACAACATTCTGCCTGAAAATTCGGCAGAAACACAGTACGAAATCAGTGACGAGTCGGTTCTTAAAATCAATGATGACAAGACTGTAACCGGTATAAATGCGGGAACGGCCACGATTCGGGCTTACGTAGAAATCGGTTCGGAAAAATATTACTCTGACGAAGTCAAAATTACAGTAGAACAGCCGTCATCACCGGAGAACAATGCATATCTGGCAAAAGCAGAATTCGGAAACGGCCTGGATTCAGACATCTCATTTGACAGCGAAATTCTTACGTATTCCGCTGTTTCTGAATCAGATACAGTTTCTCTGAAGCTTGAAACGGAAGATGATAATGCCTCCATCAAAGTATTGAGAAATAATACGGAAATTTCTTCCGGCACAGGAAGCCTGGATGCATCCATTGCATTGAACGAAGAAAATGATAACACAAAAGTATATGTTATCGTCACTTCTTCCAATGGAAAGAACAGCAGGATTTACGAATTTGACATAGGTATGGCACAAACATCCTACACCTGGTTATCTGATATTGAATGGACTTCGGCAAGCAACGGCTGGGCCGGCCACGATGTACAAAAGGATTTAAGCGTAGGTTCAAAAACACTTACTCTGCTGAACGCAAATAACGAGGAACAGACTTTCGAAAAAGGTCTCGGCGCCCATGCAAATTGTACGATTATTTACAATCTTGAAAACAGCAGCTACTCCACATTCTCTTCCTGGCTGGGAATTGACCGTGAAGAAAAATCTTCACAGTACGGAAGCGTAATTGTACGGATTTACGGAGATGACAAATTACTTGCCGAAACAGAGACTTTGTTAAACGGCTCTCCAATGAAATTTATATCTGTACCTGTTGCGGGAGTAAAAGAACTGAAGCTGGTGGGTGATATTGCAGATAATGATTACAGTGACCATATTGATTTTGCAGATGCAAAGTTAAAAAATAAAGATACTTTTACTGTACGGTATCAGGCATCTTCCAATGGCAGAGGCAGCGTCTCCGCAGTTTCCGGTCAGACAACAACGACAAACGGCATTATTGCCGCAGCAAAAACGGAAAGCGTTACCTTAAAAGCGGCATCCGTAAACGAAGCCGACTATACATTTATGGGCTGGTACGATGAAGCCGGAAACAGATTAAGTGAAAACAGTGAATATACGATTTCCAATATCCGCAGGGATTTTAACTGCACGGCAAAATTCCAGCCGGTCAATCTCTCTGCTCTGCAGGATGCCATAGATCAGGCCGTCACCGATCTGGACGGATATACATCATCAAGCGCTGCCGCATACAGTGCAGCATTACAGGCGGCAAAAGTTTTACTGGAAAATGCAGACACTGCTTCCAAAGAGGACATTGCAAATGCAGTCAGTCAGTTAAATACTGCGAAAATGGGTCTGGCAACTGTCAGAGAAACAATTCAGGCAGCAATTGATAAGGCCGGGGATTTCAATGTAAATGCAGGTGGTTATACGGCAGAAAGCATAAACGCATACAATGCTGCCCTGCAGGAATTAAAAAATCTTTTGACGCAGGATAATGTCTCAGAGGATGAAATGATTCAGGCTATTGCCAAACTCGAAAACGCAAAAAAAGGATTGAAGCAAAAAGGCAATACCGGCGCTCTGAAAACAGCTATAGACGAAGCAAAAAATCTTGATTTAAGCGGCTACAGTGCAGAAAGCGCGGCAGCATACCGCACTGCGTTAGAAGAAGCAGAAAAACTGCTGGCAAACGAAGCAAACGTTCTGCAGGCAGACATAGACGCCGCGCTGAAAAAATTGAGCGAAGCGAAAAACGGGCTTAAGCCTCTGTCTGATCCAACACCGGCGCTTCCGCAGCTGAATGAAACATTTGATTCGGGAATATTCCGGTACAAAGTAACAAAATCCGATGCATCTTCAGGCACAGTAATGCTGACGGCAGTGATTGGCAAGGCTAAGAAAAAAACTGTCATTCCTGCAGCCGTAACCAAAAACAATGTCAGCTTTAAAGTAACTGCAATTGATAAAAAAGTTTTCCAGAAAAACACCAGAATTTCTGCAATTACTATTGGTGCAAATATAACCAAAATTGACAAAGATGCATTTAAAAACTGCAAAAAGTTAAAAACAATTATTTTCAACGGCAAAAAAACGCCAAAAATAACGGGAAAAGCATTCAAAGGCTCCGGCATCAATACTGTTGCCACGCCAAAAATGGCGAAAAAACAGATTAACCTCTTAAAGAGCCGGTTAAAAAAAGCAGGCGTGAAAGGTTCGCCAAAATATAAAAAGAAATAACGCGGTATATGAATGCATTTGCAAAACGGCAGCAGGGCTACAATGCTTTGCTGCTGTTTTCCTCATTGCCCGCGGGAATAAACGACAGGAGGCATCAAATGAAACAAAAAACAGCTCTGATCACAGGAGCTTCCAGAGGCATCGGCCAGGCTGCCGCTTATGCCCTCGCAAAGGAAGGCTGCCATCTCGTTTTAAACTGCATACATTCCATTAGCGGGCTTGAAGCTTTCGCAAAAACATTAGAAGAAGAATTTCATATAAAAACACTTTGCTGCTGCGGCGATGCCGGCAGCTATGCATTTGTCTGCCAAATGTTTGAAGAAATTCATAAATTCTGCAATGGCATTGATATTTTAATCAATAATGCCGGTGTTTCTTATATCGGACTGCTCAGTGAAATGTCTTATGATGACTGGACGCATGTTTTAAATACAAATCTGACTTCTGTTTTTTCCTGCTGTAAATGTGCAATACCCCATATGGTTTCACAAAAATCAGGAAAAATCATCAATATTTCATCTGACTGGGGAATTTACGGCGCATCCTGTGAAGTTTCTTATTCTGCATCCAAAGGCGGCGTCAACGCTTTTACAAAAGCCCTGGCAAAAGAACTGGCGCCAAGCAATATTCAGGTAAATGCTGTCGCTTTCGGCGTGATAGACACAGATATGAATGCAGAATTTAACGCATCCGAGCGAATGCAGCTAGAAGAAGAGATTCCTGCCGGTTATTTTGCCAGGCCCGAAGACGCCGCAGAGTTCATCCTTCAGCTTGTTCATGCACCGTCCTATCTTACCGGCCAGATTATTAGTTTTGACGGCGGATGGTTTTAATCATGTTTATGGTTTTTATTGTATGATTTTCTTTTCTTTGCTATAATTATAGTAATTATTATACAAGGGGGTTTTCTCATGAAACGATTAAAAAAAGCATTTGCTCTGATTCTGACAGGTTTTCTCTTTATTGGCTGTATGGGAAATTCCACGCTGGAGCAGGCTTATGCTGCCGGAAACATATCTATGGAATTTGGTCTGCAATACGGTGCGGAAGACTTTGCAGACACAACATTCAACGGTTCTGATGTTTTTGAAATTCCAGAGCAAAATATCGGGCTTTTCCGTGATAATATCAAGACCGCAAGTTCATTAGATATATCCATAACATTTAAAGTAA
>CAOKHR010000090.1 GCA_948468325.1 uncultured Lachnospiraceae bacterium
AAGAAGGGAAAAAACAGTTAAAGAAAAAAGAAGCCGAGTGGCAGGAGTATTCCGGCGCAGTGGCAAAAGTTCTGACATTGGGGGTGTGACAATGGAAGAATATTTAAAAATTCTGCTGGAACAGATTCGCTGTAAAAAAGCGTGTCCGAGGATTGTAAAGGAAGTCAGGGACCACATAGAAGAACAGGCAAAAGCTAATCAGACGGAATGGATGATGGATGAAGAAGAAGCAATGAAGTGTGCCATACGTGATATGGGAGATCCGGTAGAAGCAGGCGTTGCTTTAGACCGGATTCACAGGCCGAAAATTGCCTGGGATATAGTTGCACTGATGGCAGTTGTCAGTATGATAAGTCTTGTGATTCACATCGTCATCGGTATCCGTGCGGGAGAAGCGCAAAATCAGGTGCCGGGCGGATATATTTTACATGCAGCCGTTTATATCGGAGCAGGATTTTTCTGTATGATTCTTGTGTATCGTCTGGATTACAGCATTTTTGCCGGATACGGAAAAATAGCCGCCGTATTGTTTTTAGCGTTTTTTACTCTGGAAATTTTTTTTACAGGGGAAGCGATTGACGGCAGCACGGCATACATGCAGCTGGGGAGCATACGGATTTCACTGGCGCAGTTGATTTTTTTATATGTGCCTGTTTTTGGAGCCGTATTGTACCAGTATCACGGAAGCGGATGGGCGGGTGTGTTTCAAATCCTTTTATTTATGTTTTATCCCGTCTGGCTGGCATTTCGGATGCCGCGTATCAATCTGGCATTCCTTTTACTGTTGATTTTATCCGCTATGTTTACGGTTGCCGTGTGGAAAAACTGGTTTGCGATACCAAAGAAAATTTTTCTTACGGTATACTGGGGGGTTTTGACTGTCTTTCCGGTCGTTTTTGTTTTTCTGGCAGTAAAAAGTACAAATATGATTTTGACCTCGTACAGGGAGGACAGACTGAAAGCTTTTTTTGGCGGCAGATATGATAAATATGATTACGTGACAAAAACGCTTTTGGATATTTTAAAGAACAGCCGTATTTTAGGGGCAGGCAAAGAGACAGTCTTTGGAAATCTGCCGGATTACCACAAAGATTATATACTGACTTTCTTATCTTCTTATTATGGAATTGCGGCGGCATGCATTGTCTGCCTGCTGGTTGCAGCGGTTGGAATCAGGGCATTTCAGATTGCATTTGGGCAGGGCAACCGGCTTGGCATGATTATGGGAGCCGGAAGCAGTCTGGTACTGTTGTCAAACACACTGCTGAATGTTATGGAAAATATGGGGATTTTGCCGCGTACGTCAACATTTCTGCCGTTTTTTTCTTATACGGGAACGGGAATGATTGTCAGCTATATTCTAATGGGAATTGTGCTTAGCGTTTACCGCTATAAAAACATTCTTCCGGCTGACGGGAAGAAAAAAGAAGCAAAAAGACAGTGCGTGTAAAAAAGTAAAGATACGGGCCGAATGTGCAAAAGACATCCGGCCCGTGTTTTTCAGATATAATAAATTTTACAGTCTCCGAAACTGATGCTTCCGCTGATGGTGACAGTCGGTGCATCCGGCATGGCGACAGGCGGTTTGTGAATTTCTTCAATATCGCCGAAAGTAGTTGTGACAGTGACATTCGTATTCCAGTCTTTGGGAAGAAACAATATCGTTTCTCCAAATGAATTGGCAATATAGATTTCTGCGGAAGATCCGGCAATATGCGCATGGTCAAAATAGACTTTCAAAGAGCCGAAAGAACATTTTAAATATGCCTGGCAAAAATCAGTCGTATTGATATATTTTGTCGTTCCGGTAAAAGAAGCGCAGCAGTTTATGCGGGACTCATCTACATGGTCGTAAGAAGAGTCGAAAGAAACGCCTGTTTTAAAATGGGGCCTGCTCGGAAACAAAAAGGAAAGTCCGATGCTTGCAAATACGGATGCCGCAAGAAGCGGAAACGGCGTCACCGCCGTGATATGCAGCAGGTCATCGTATAAAATGCAGATTAATGCGGCGGGAATCAGAATTCCGTAAAAGTTGCGGTACGGAATGCTTTTTACAATAAAATACAGCAGCAGCAGGCTGAGAAATACCTTTGGTGAGTTGATGTCATGGAAAAAGCCGAAATTGCCAAGCAATATAAAAACAGCTGCCAGTATAAAAACAATTCCCCAGAAAAAATTTCTGTTTTTCATAAGTCATTCCTCTTTTCTTCCAACTTAAATTTCAGTGGTTTATAATAATAGCGGGACACATAAACTTGTTTATGGGTTCCGGCAAATTCGACGATACTTGCAGCAGCAAGGTTTTTCGTAATGGAATACACATGGTCTGTGTTTAAAATCGCTGATTTGGAAACGCGCATAAACATTCCGGGCAGCAGCTCCTCCAGCTCGTAGAGCTTAAGCTTTGTCTGGTACACCTGGTTTTTTGTATGGGCACAGATATGGCCGGATTCCGTTTCAAAAAAGAGAATGTCATGGAACGGAATATAGCATTCTTTTTCTTCCTGATAGCATACAAATTTTTTTGAGCCAAGTGCTATATCGGAAATTGCAGCCTGCAGTCTTTGAATTTCTTCATCTAAAGAAGCACAGCGGATGCAGATTTCATTTTCAGTTAGTGATTCGTCAAATTCGATGTTTATTTTCATGCCGGCCCAAATCTCCCTTGTGATGTTATCCTATCCGAAAACGGAAAAAATGTAAATACAAATCGGGTAAGTGGTTCAAAAGTAAAACTAAGAGGTCGCTATTAAGAATTGACACAGCGGCAGGACAGGGATAAAATAAAAGCATTAAAAACAGAAAGGAAGCAGAAAATACAGATGAAGAAATCCATCAAATATCTGAAAATTTTTTGTAATCTTGCATGGGCGCTTGTACTGCTGTTGCTGCTTGTATTTCTTGTGCCCAGGCTGCTTGCATTTTTTATGCCGTTTGTAGTGGGGTTTATTTTGTCTTTAATTGCAAATCCGCTTGTGCGTTTTCTGGAAAAAAGGATTAAAATAAAGCGTAAATACGGCACTATGCTGATTATCATATTTGTCATTGCAGTTGTTGTTCTGCTGTGCTATGGAATCGGCGCCGTACTTGTTGTCGGATTCAGGGGATTTATGGATTATCTTCCGACGATGTCCGCCAATGCGGAAATCGAAATTATGGAGGCAATTGAAAGTATTGAAAAGACACTGAAAAAGATACCGCTTTTCAGCGGCCTGGATGTGGACCAGATGCAGACGGCCGTTGCAGATGTATTAAGCAGTATTGTGTCCGGGAAAGACGGCGTTACCATAACAAAAATCAGCGGTTTTGCAAAAAGTATACCGAATATGTTAGTAAGCGCGATTATGGGATTTCTTGCCACTTACTTTTTTATCGCGGACAGAGATAAGCTGACAACTGTTGTAACGGCTCATCTGCCGAAATCATTTCAGGAAAAAACGATGCAGGTGTACGGACATATTTTATCGGTAGTCGGCGGATATTTTAAGGCACAATTTAAAATTATGGGTGTTATTTATATCGTGCTTACACTCGGACTTATCCTTCTGCGGGTGAACTATGCATGGCTGATTGGTTTTGGAATAGCCTTTTTGGATATGCTGCCGCTGTTTGGAACGGGGACGGTGCTTGGCCCATGGGCAGTTGTAAAATTTTTATCCGGCAATTATGCTACGGCGGCCGGAATGATTGTTTTATATATTGTGGCGCTGCTTGTCCACCAGCTGATTCAGCCCAAATTAATCGGAGAGTCGGTCGGAATGAATCCGTTTGCAACATTGTTTTTTATGTATGTCGGGTACCAGTTCTCCGGCGTATTCGGAATGATTATAGCCATCCCCATTGGTATGCTTTTGATTAATCTTTATAAAGCGGGGGCTTTTGATACGATTGTATGGTGTTTTAAAGAGATAGCAAATGATTTTAATGAGTTTCGGAAAATAAACCGGTAACCGGAGCATGAGGGGTCTGAAATTATGAATAAGTTAAAAATCCGCAATTCGCTGCTTTTGTTTGCGGCGGCATTGATCTGGGGTACCGCGTTTGTCGCGCAGAGCGTCGGCCTCGATTATATTGAACCGTTTACATTCAGCACGTTTCGTTCTCTGATTGGCAGCGCATTTTTAATTCCCTGTATTTTTATTCTGGGAATGCGGAAAAAAGAAAAAGCAGACGAAGCGGCGGAAGATAAAAAAGAATTACTCAAAGGAGGCATTGTCTGCGGGATTGTAATATGTACGGCGGCTAATTTACAGCAGGTTGCCATGCTGTATGCAAGTGTGGGAAAATCAGGTTTTCTGACGGCGCTTTACATTGTTATCGTGCCTGTGATCAGTATTTTTTTCGGGAAAAAAACAGGTGTGAAGCTTTGTATTGCCGTAGTATGCGCAACCATTGGCTTATACCTGCTTTGCATGCAGCCGGGTGATTTTTCGCTGCAGTTTGGAGATATACTGCTGCTGCTTTGCGCCGTTACATTTTCCATACACATTATGGTGATTGATTATTTTACACAGAGAGTAGACGGGGTAAAATTATCATGTCTGCAGTTTTTCGTCTGCGGTATTATTTCCGCAGTATTGATGTTTTTGTTTGAGACGCCTTCATTTTCTGCGATATGCAATGCATGGGCGCCGCTGCTTTATGTAGGAGTGCTGTCTTCCGGCGTGGCATATACGTTTCAGATTGTAGGGCAGAAAGGCACAAATCCGGTTATCGCATCTTTGATTATGAGTCTGGAATCAGTAATTTCCGCTGTTGCGGGATGGCTGATTTTAGGGCAGGTTTTATCAAAGCGTGAGATTTTGGGCTGTGCTGTGATGTTTGCGGCAATTATTTTAGCACAGCTTCCGGAGAAAAAGAGGAATTAGAAAGGAGTAGGTATATGGAAATACTGATTTGGCTGGGAATTATGATTCTGCTTCTTATTATTGAGGCAGTTACTGTCGGACTTGCTACAATCTGGTTTGCAGTCGGAGCGCTTGCTGCAATAGCTGCCTGTGCGTTTGGCGTTGGTATCGCAGGGCAGATTGTATTGTTTTTTGTGGTGTCGCTTGCCTTATTGGTTTTTACAAGGCCGATTGCCGTCAAATACATCAATCCCCATAAAATACGTACAAATTATGAAGATGCAGTTGACAGAACAGTGAGAATTACAGCGCGCGTAGATAACAGGGCAGGTACCGGAACGGCAGTTTTAAACGGGCAGGAATGGACGGTAAGAATGCAGAACGATAAGATAACATTAAAAGAGGGAGAACTGGCAAAGGTAGTTTCCGTGGAAGGCGTCAAACTGATTTTAGTTCCCTTTGATGACATATCAGAAAAAGGGCAGGTATGAGGAGAATCAGGTTATGAAAATGATGATAAAGATTACTGCAGCAATATTCATTCCCATGATTGTATTGGCGGCAGTGTCAGGGCCTGGCATTTTAGATTTTGAGATTAGCAGCCTTTGTCTGGCAGCGGCAGCCGCGCTGTTTTCAATTGCTTTTCTGCAGCGGTCGTATGTCAGGGCGATGCATTCTGCAAAAGCTCCGCTGCTTACGTCTTTGCAGGAGCTTAAGGATTCTTATGCAGCTGCAGATGAAAAAGCGCAGGCAGTTTTGCTGGAATTCGACAATACGTTATCCGGTATAAAGAATACCTTTGACAGTTTGCAGCTGTTGGGCGGCAATCTGGAAGCAGCCATTGAAAAATTACCGGATGAGGCAGACAGATGGGAAAAAAATATCTGTGAAATGAGAAAAAAAGCGTCTGCCGCAGAAACGGATTTCGAAAATACAGCCATAAGTGCGGAGACAGTCTTAAAACAGGAACAAAAGATAGATGAGCAGGTTCAGTCAGAGAAAGCGGCTTTCAAAGAGTTTTTTAATAGCAGCCGGAATATGGGGCTTTGTTTCAGCGAGGTACAAAAGCAGGCAAACCAGATGAACCATCTGGCGCTGGAGTTAAAAGAAGCAATGGAAATGGTGGCTGATCTTTCCAGCCAGGCGGATTTACTTGCATTAAACGCAAGCATTGAGGCGGCAAGGGCAGGAGAAAAGGACAAGGGATTTTCGATTGTAGCATCGGAAATACGGGCGCTGGCAGAACAGTGCAGACAATCATCAGATAAGCTGACAGGTATGTCTGATAAGCTTGCGGAACATACCGGTCAGGGCGTGCAGAAAGTATACAGGGCAATAGAAGCAGCGGGAGAGCAGAACGATAAGCTGGAAGATATGGCTGCTGCATGTGAGGGAATGTATCAGGAGATTGCAGACGGCAGCCGTCTGGCAGAGGAACTCTTCGGGCAGGTGGAAGCTGCCGGTAAAAAAAGTAAAGAACTGTTTCCCGAACTGAACCAGCTGTCTGCGGATGCCAAAGATTATATTGCAGGTACAAAAGCTGCATTTGATTTCACTGTGCAGTTAAAGCAAAAGACAGAGGAATATGAGGAGAAGCTGGAAGATTTGCAGCATCTTTCTGCCAGATTAGAAGAAATTTTGGACAGGCAGGTGATTTAAGTGAAACTTGGAATTGTAATGGAGGGCGGCGCCAGCAGAACAGTATTTTCCTGCGGTGTAACAGACTGCTTTCTGGAGGAAGGGCTGATGCCGGATTATTTTGCAGGGGTGTCGGCAGGAATTGCTTTCGGTGTTTCTTATCTTTCCGGCCAGAAAGGCAGAAACCGGAAAATTATCGAAAAATATCTGCCGGATAAGCGGTATATGGGATTTAAGTATTTGTTTGAACGCAATATGAAGTCGTTTTATAATATTCCCTTCGTGTTTGATGAAGTGCCGAATGAGCTGCTTCCTTTTGACTATGAAGCATTTGCAGCATTTCCGGGAGAAGTGGAAGCCGTTGTAACAAATGTTAAGACGGGGCAGGCAGAATATCTTCCCGTTCCAAGAAATGACAGGCATTTTCGTGTTCTTGTGGCAAGCTGCTCGCTGCCGGCATTATTTCAGCCGGTAAAAATCGGGAAAAAATATTATCTGGACGGAGGTGTGGCGGATTCGGTTCCATACCGCCGCGCACTTGAAAAGGGCTGTGATAAAAATATTGTAATCCTGACGCGTGAAAGAGATTATGTGAAAAAACAGGAAAAATCACTAAAGGCGGTATCTATGCTGTACCGCAGCTGTCCAAAGCTGATTGAAAGTTTAAAAAAGCGTGCAGATTCTTATAATCAGTGTATGAAAGAACTGTATCAGTCTGAAAAAGAAGGAAAAGTATTTGTGATTGCGCCGGAGGATACGCTTGGTGTAGGCCGCACCGAATCTTCTGCCAAAAAGCTGTTAAGGCTGTATGAAGAGGGATATTATCAGGCAAAAGAAAATATGCATGCGCTGCGTTTGTATCTGGAAGCGTAAAGAAAAGGACGGCTGAAAATGACCGTCCTTTTTGGCAGTTTCAGGGAATGTAAGGTGCGGAATTTAAGCCGCTGTGGTAACAGCGGTTTCCGAGAGCCGCAAGCAGCCTGGCAATGGATGTTTCGGTTTCTGCAGAAGCCGCTCCGCTGAAAAAGAAATTATCCGATTGATTTATGATACTGCAGTACTGTATTTTTGCTTTTTCAAAAAGCTCATAAAAACTTTCCCGTGACTGCAGTTTTGTATTCCATGGGTTTTTCCACAGACGATGCCTTACATTGCAGGGATCTGTGTGGAAAATCAGCAGGTCGCTTGGCACCAGCGAGGATAACAGGGGGTAGCCCAAAACAACAGATTCTATGCGACGCACCAGTATTTTTTTGCGGCCTGAGGGATCATAAAGCAGTTTCGTGCCAAGCTGCATGGCATGGATTGCCTGAAGGATTCTGTGTTTTGTAACGCCGAGTCCCGAATAAGTCTTTGAAAAGGCAAAGTATAAAAGTGTGGAAACGACATAATTTTGTTCTTTGGACAAGGCAATGATTTCATTCTGGTGAAATTCGCTGGGACGCCTTTTCTGATAATGCCACAGCAGGGTAGTATCAATATCTGTTTCCAGACAAAGATGACTGCCTATATAGCCCTTTGTATGGCTGGAATAGTGCGACATGGCATAAATGTAAGGGTGGCATGCAGTATCTAAAAGATAATGTCCGATAAATCCAAGAATATAAACGCGGGCAATCCGGCGTTCCCGTTCTGCGGGAAAAATTTTAGGGCTTTCCAGCAGATGACGGAGAAACATTCGTGTATTGGCGGTATGGGCAGTAGAACCGGGATTCTTTTTGGCAAAAACAGCAGACCATATATCATAAAAGAAAATATCCGGCCCCTGCAGTCCCAGAGAAAATACAGTGTGGTATTTCTGGACGGACTTTTTTAAAAGAGGATTTTCAATAAGCTGATATGTCTGCTGGCCAAAAAGATAATGTGTGGTAAAACCTGGCATAAAAAGGGCTCCTTTCGTTTATTGATGGGGTGTGGTGGTAAATTTTGGGTTGGGACGTCCGTTGAGCAAAATATGCAATTGGCCGCTGGGCGCGCTCTCGCTCATTGGTGCTCGCAGCGGTACGTAAGCTGCGAAAATACCGCAGCTAAGTACC